>JAGODA010000437.1 GCA_017998475.1 Spirochaetota bacterium
CGCCGCCAAGGGCCTTATGAACGCCTACGAGAACGTTCAGGCGTCGGAAAGCCGCATACGCGACACCGACATGGCCGAACAGATGTCCTCGTTCGTACGCTATCAGATTCTCACGCAGGCGGCGACCGCCATGCTAGCGCAGGCGAACACCAAGTCGCAGACCGTTCTTCAGCTGTTACGATAAGTCCCGAGCCAGCATCGCAGTATCATTCAAAAAGCCGGGCTCTCCCACCCGGCTTTTTTATTTTACACCTTTAACGGAAATTTACTTTTTCTTCGCGGTCTTCTTCGAGGTTTTCTTCGCCTGCGCTTTGGGCTTTCCGGCGGCTTTTTTCTTTACCGGCCCGGAGGCCTTTTTTGCGGTCTTCTTCTTAGCTTTCTTCGCGGCGGGCTTCTTCGCCTTCCGTACGGGCTTCAGCGCCTTCGGCTTTCCGGCAGGTACGGCCGGGCGCCCTCCAAGACGCGAGGCGATCCATTTCGCCAGCACGTCGAGCACTTTCGCCCTTTCGGAGGGCGTTTCGTTCATGGTTTCATGATAGAGTCCTGAGAAAATGTGGAGCGTTTTGTCCTTCGATAGCGCCTCCGCGTACACCTTTTCACTGCCGCGGTAATCGACGATAGCGTCGGCCTTGCCGTGAATGACGAGAAGGGGCATCCTGAGCTCGGAGGCGCGCCGCAGGCATTCCTCCTCCGTGGCGGTGAATTCGGCATACCAGCGGGACGTCACCCTGTCGTGGACCAGCGGATCGTTGACGTACGCGTCGACCACCGACCTGTCATGCGACAGTTCGGCCGCGTCGAGCCCGTTGGACATCGCGAGTGTCGGAATGTACTTCGAAAAGAAAAGACCCATCTTCTTCTTCACTTCGGGAACGACAACGGCCGGAATGAGCCCGGCGGAGGAGAGCACCAGGGCCTTCATGTCGGCCGGGTGTGTAAGCGCGTACTTCATGGCGATGAGCCCGCCCAGGCTGTGCCCCAGCAGTACAATCGGGAGCGTACCGTACTCGTCTTTAATCTGGTTGATGAAAACCTTGAGATCCTGAATGTACTCCATGAACGAAGCGACATGTCCGCGGTTTCCTCCCGAACGGCCGTGTCCCCGATGGTCGAGGGCATAGAAGCTCACTCCGCTTCCCTGCATTTTCTCAATAATGTTCGCATACCTGCCCGAGTGTTCCCCCAGACCGTGCGAGATGACCACGATGCCCTTCGGCTTCTCCGCAAGCCAGGCCTGAAAGTATATTTCGATTCCTCCCTTCCCTATGAACGTCCCAGTCCCGTGTTTATAGCCCTTCATTCCCTTCTTCCTCCGGATATTCATCATTATGAAGCGCGTCCCGCGCAGCGTCTATACCGATGCGGACCGCCCTGCTCTCGCGCAAGAGCCCGCCGAACGGTACTCAATCGCACTATACCACCGCGCGGTAAAAATCAAACATTTTACACCAACCCGAATTGAACGAGTTCCGGGATAGGATTCATTCCTCCGGATCGAGAAGAGCGGCAACAGCCGCAACCCTGTCCGGCGCGCCGAACGCCACCAGGATATCCCCGGCGAGAATACGGGTGTCGCCGTCGGGATTCGAAATGACAGCCGCGTCCCGCCGAACAGCCACGACGGAGACTTCATGGGCACGACGCATATTGATCTCGGCAAGCGTCCTTCCGGCAAGGTCCGATACGGATGAAACACGAAGGGCCGCCACTTCCTCCCCCGCAAGATAGCACGAGAGGTCTCCGCATGAACGCGCAGCGGGGCGCATGCCGCGCAGGAGTTCGTAGCCCCCCGAACGGATCTCGCCGGCGAAACGCCTGATCTCGTCGAGCGGAACGAGGTACTTCTTTAACACGCGGGTAAATATCTCGACAGAGGTTTCGAATTCCTCGGGTATCACCTCGTCCGCCCCCAGATCGTACAGGGGCTGAACCTCCTGGAGATATCGCGTCCGCGCGATTATATAGATGTCCTGATTCGCCTTTCGCGCCACCACCGTCACCTGGCGCGTCGAGGCCGGATCGGCGATCGCAATGACGAGCACGCGCGCGGCCGCGATCCCCGCGTACTCCAGCACCGCTGCCTGATCGGCGCTTCCGAAGATGATGTGCTCGCCGTTTTCCTGTTCGCGGCGCACGGTGTCCGGATTCATCTCGATTATCAGGTACGGAATCCCCGCGATCGAGGCGGCGCGTGCGACATTCCTGCCGTTGATTCCATACCCCACTATGATGATGTGGCCCGTTTTCTTACCGAACGAATCCGGGGATTCTATACCCGAGAGACTGAACAGGCCCGCGCGCAGCCTGTCGGAAAGGGGCAGGTTTCTGATAAACTCCGTGACGCGCGTCGACGCTCCCATCAGGAAAGGCGCGAGTATCATGCTGATGACGGTAACGGCAAGGAAGAACTGGCCCGTATCGTCCGAGATCAATCCCGAGGAGGAACCGGCCCGTATCAGCACGAAGGAAAATTCACCGATGTTGGAAATGGCAAAGCCGTTCAGTATGCCCGTTGTGAGAGGCAATCCGATAAGCGTGCATGCCACGACGATGATGAGTATCTTCAGTACGACGACACCGAGCGCAAGCGCCCCG
>JAGODA010000074.1 GCA_017998475.1 Spirochaetota bacterium
GTCAGGAAGAACACCATCTTCACCAACGTGCTCCTTAAAAAGGACGGTACCGTCTGGTGGGAGGGGATGGACGGGCCGGCCCCCGACGAGGGCATCGACTGGAAGGGCGATCCCTGGACGAAGGGCTCGACCGAACCCGGGGCGAATCCAAACAGCCGTTTCACCGCCCCCGCGGGCCAGTGTCCGAGTATCTCACCACACTGGGAGGACCCTCAGGGCGTTCCCATATCGGCATTCCTGTTCGGCGGGCGCAGGGCGAGCCTCGCTCCGCTGGTATACGAATCGCTCGACTGGCGGCACGGAGTTTTCGTCGGCGCGACCATGGCCTCCGAGCGCACCGCGGCGCAGTACGGCACGCTCGGCGAGGTACGGCGCGACCCGATGGCGATGATTCCCTTTTGCGGCTACAACATGGGAGATTATTTCAAGCACTGGCTCTCGATGGGAAAGAAACTCGCACATCCTCCGCGGATCTACAACGTGAACTGGTTCCGTCAGGACGAAAAAGGAAAATTCCTCTGGCCGGGATACGGCGAGAACCTGCGCGTACTCAAATGGGTCATCGACCGCTGTTTCGAAAGGGTCGACGCGGAGAAGACGCCTATCGGTTTTGTTCCCAGGCCGGGTGACATCAACACCGATGGGCTCGACATCAGCGCCGAGACCATGAAGGGCCTCCTCGGCATCGACCGGACACAATGGAAGGAAGAGCTCAAGGGTCTCAGGGAGTTTTTCGAGAAATTCGGCGATCGCCTGCCAGATGAGATATGGACCGAGTTCCACGCCCTTGAAAAGCGGCTCGCGTAACAGTGCTGATGTAAATATAAAAGAGCCCCCCCGAGGGGGCTTTTTTATTGTCGAAACCGCTGGGCCATGGGGATACGGCGGCCGATCCCGAAGGCTTTTGTGGTCACCTTGAGCCCCGGCGGCGCCTGTCGTCTCTTGTACTCGTTCCGGTCGACCTTTGTCAGAATATCGCGGACGATTCCGGAGGAAAAGCCGTCGGCGATGATTTCGTCCGCGGACATGGCGCGCTCGATGTAGCGCTCCAGAATGCCGTCGAGTATGTCGTACGGCGGCAGGCTGTCCTGGTCCTTCTGGTTCGGCCTGAGTTCGGCCGAGGGCGCCTTCTCGATGCTCGCGCGCGGAATGATCTCGCCGCCATGATTGACGTGCTCGGCGAGGCGATACACCAGGGTCTTCGGCAGATCGGAGAGCACCGCAAGCCCGCCCGACATGTCGCCGTACAGCGTGCAGTAGCCCATGGCGAGCTCCGATTTATTGCCCGTTGTGAGCAGCAGGCTCCCGAATTTGTTGCTCACCGCCATGAGGAGATTGCCGCGGATCCGCGCCTGTATGTTTTCCTCGGCGACATCCTCGGAAAGACCAGCGAAAATGCCGGAGAGCATTTCCCTGTATGCCCGGTAAAGCCCGTCGATGCGCAGCGTCTCCACGCGAAAGCCGAGGTTCCTCGCGAGCGCGATGGAGTCGTCGACGCTTCCCTGCGATGAGTACGGGGAGGGCATGGTGATTCCCATCACGTTTTCTTTCCCGAGCGCCTGTACGGCGAGCGCCGCGGTGAGCGCCGAATCGATTCCGCCCGAAAGACCCAGCACCACGCTTTTGAAGCCGCACTTCACCACGTAATCCCGCAACCCCATCACGAGCGCCAGCCGTATATCCTCGAGCTCTTCCTCACGGGGAAGCGGACCCGTTCCCGGGAGATCGTCATCGACGACCACAAGGTCCTCCGCGAAACGGGCCGCGCGGACGGAGAACACACCCTGCGCGTCGACCATGAAGCTGTTGCCGTCGAATATCAGGCTGTCGTTTCCGCCCGTCTGATTGACGTACACCACCGGTACGGCATTTTTCCTCGCTACGGCCGAAATCATCCCCCATTTTACGGAGTTCTTACCCCGAACATAGGGCGAAGCGTTGATCGAGATCAGCAGATCGATTCCCGCGTCGATCAAGCGCTTCACCGGATCGACCGGATATTTTCTCACAATTGACGGAACATCCTCATAATCCAGGTCGTTCCAGATGTCCTCACAGATGGTTATGCCGATGGTTCGGCCACGGTACGCCACCGGTTCCCAGGCCCGCGCGGGCGCGAAATACCGCAGCTCGTCGAAAACATCGTAGGTCGGAAGAAGTGTTTTGTGATGACGCGAGAGCACCCTCCCTTCCGCCATAAACGCGGCGGAATTGAAAAGCATCGGACGGTTCTCGCGATCGTAATCAACGTACCCGCACACCGCGGCGATCCCGGTACAGGCGGCGGCGATGGTATCCAGCGCGACGAGATTGTCGTCGATCAGCCGGTGGTTTTCGAGCAGGTCCATCGGCGGATAGCCGATAGTCGCCAACTCCGGAAATACAACCAGGTCCGCTCCCGCGCTTTTCGCCCTCTCTATGAACGATATCAGCTTCGCGCGATTTCCCGCAATATCGGCGATGACGGGATTGGTCTGTGCGATCGCGATCTTCATCCCCGCTCTACCTTGCCATGAATCCGCGAACCGCGAACCGGAGCTTTTCCCTGAATACCGGATCGGTCTCCACCGCGTACTGGTCGAAAAGCGGCAGCATGGATGACCTGTCGCCGATTTTCGAAAGCGAATAGAGCGCGGCCAGGCGGACATACAGGCTTTTCTCCATACAAACCACCTCCTGAAGCCGGACCGTTATGGCCCGAATTCCCCTGAAGGAGCCAAGCGAATTACAGACCTCGGCCCTCACGCGATGGTCGGCGTCATCCAGCGACGACAGCAGTATCCCCACGGAGCGCGCGTCGCCGATCTCCCCGCAGGCCAGGGCCGCCCTCACCCGCAGCGGCACGCTCGCGTCCGAGGAGAGGATTCGCTCGATACCCCTGAAACCTCCTCCGCTGCGAGACGCGATGAGGGTATCGACCAGGACCTCCTTTATCGCGTCGTCGTCCTCAACGGCAAGCTGGTTCGACACTGAAACCGCGGCCGCGCCCGAGCGAAATTCGAGCAAGGCCTGTGCCGAGGCCATTCGAATGTCCCTGTTGGCGTCGGAGAGAGCGCGAAGCAGGACATGTAAAGAACCGGCGTCGCGGAACTTCCGTATGATCTCTATGGATTTGATCCGCACCTCCCAATTGGGATCGGAAAGCGCGATCGTCCTTACGCTGGGCATGTTCTCCATCAGGTTGTTGTGTTCGATACACTTGAGCACATAATAGCGGACTGACTTGTTGTCGTCTCTCAGCATGTCCCGCAGAAGGTATCCTATCCTTCTGTCATACAGATGATAGATCGCCTCGAGGGCATACACGCGGTAGATGGGATCGGGGCTTTTCGCCATATTGAGAATAAAAGGAAACATCCTGTCGTCTCCCAGTCGGGAGAGGGCCCGGATCGCGCTTTCGCGCACGGTCGAGAACGGGCTCGAGAGTTCTTCGACCAGCACGGTCACAACGCGACGGTCGTCGGATTCGGCCATGAAATCGATGATCTTCTTTTTCACGGGGAACGAGGCGCTCTGCCTGAGAAGCTCCATCCAGAGCGGGGACACGCTCCTGAACGGATACCGCGAAAGCGCTTCGAGTGCGTATTCCTTTCTCGCCATATCGCTGTCGGCAAGAACCGTATCCCGGAGAAGCGGAAGAAGGTCCTGCGGCCTGCGGGATTCAACATATTCCAGCGCCGCCTGACGCTCACCCGCGTCGCCGCGCACCAGAGAGGAATGCAACGCGGAGGCAGTCCGCTCTCCGGCCGCTCCGTCCGGAGATAGCGCGAGTATCGTCGCCAGAAGGCACGTGATTATCGAGGCGATATATCTCATGGGGTCTTCCGCGATCGGCCGGCGGCGTCGATCGTGTGTGTATTGAACGGTAAACCGGTTTTTTGTCAATAAATAAGAAAGCCCGGGGTTCGTGTCCCGGGCCTGAACTTTCCGAGAGTTTCCCCTCTACTTCATGACGCCGTACAGGTAGTTTGCGACAACGGCTTCGATCACCTCTTTTTCGAGCACGTTCATCTTCTTCCTGTCGTAATCGTACACCACATACATGACGGCCCCGATGAGCATAAGCGCCGTGAGCTCGGGGTTGATGGTTTTCTTGTACACACCTTTCTTCTTGATCTCATCCATGTCACGGGTAACGACCTTGGTGACATACTCAAGGAATTTCTCCACACGCTGGACGACCTCATCATCGATCCCGACTATGTCCTTGTAGATGAGCTTGATGACGATCGGCTCGCTCATGATGACGTTAACGCAGCCTGAAATGCGTTCGGAAACGAACTTCAGCACCGACTTCTGCGCCGGATTGGTCTTCAGAAAATCCTTCAGGTCATCCGGATCGAGAATGTCGTCGATGTTCTCCTCCACCGATTCCAGAATGGCATAGAGTATCTCACGCTTGTTGCCGAAGTACTGGTACACCGTACCTCGCGCGATATTCAGCTTCTCGCACACCTGTCCGATATGCGTGCTCTGGAATCCGTTCTGAATGAACATCTCCTTCGCCGTATCGATAATCTGTTGTTTTCTCTTTTGACCTTTCGCAGGCATTGTGCCGCTCCTTCACCGAAAATTTCATTCCATCCCGGACCCGTCGTCGCCATACCCCTGGCGCTGCCTGATTCTTCTCATCTCGCGGCGAAGGGGTACAAGCGCTTCCCTGAGCTCCTGCATGATAACGTCGGCCCTTTCCTGGATCTCTCTGCTCATTGACGATTGGCTTTTATAATACCCGAAATATATACGGCCTAACGAGGCCGATACGCTACGCTTTCTTTATCGTAGCAATTATAGCAATATACTCACACTTATCGAAATAATCCTCAAAAAAATTATTAATTACCAAATTATTTTAATAGTCATTATTAATGGTATTATTATGTTTCAACCCAACATCAATTAGATATATAACAACAACACGCGATAAATGTCAATTAGAACAATAATAATATTTTGTTACGGACGCGCGCAGCATTTCAAAGCCGTGCCCGTGCTCTAAGATTATTTTTATAGATAAATACAGAATAAGTATGGTAATTATAAGTCAACAACTTTTCGCCTGGATGTAAATCGGCCGGCCCGTTTACAAGCGAAGAGCACGGCGGTGCCGTGCTCTCTTCAGCCTCAATCGCGTTCCCGTTCCCGCGCCCGTCAGGCCACGCGGTCAACGTTTACACCTATCCGCTCGTCCTGTTTGACCTGTATTTCGGCGCCGATGAGCATATAGAGGAAATTCCGAACCTCGTCCAGGTCCATCATCACCTTGTCGTAATCGAAACGCTCCGTCTCGGCCTTCGGCCCTGAAGCGGTCCCTGCGTTTACCGCAAACAATCTGTCCTCGATCGCAGAGGATCGTACTGAGGGGAAGCCGGGGATTACCGATGTGACATCCATTTCAGCACCTCCTTCCGTGGAGTACTTCTACTATACCATCGGCATTTTATGGGAATTTTGAAGAATATTTTAAAAAAAACTCGCTCCGCAGGGACGATCCGGCGCGGAAAAGGGCCCTAGATCCCCTTTTGCGGCCGCGTTCCCAGCAGTTCGGAGATATGGCTCTTAATCTCCGCAGAGTCCGGCAGGAGGGCGAGCGCCTTTTTAAAGTGGTCGCGCGCCGCCCGCGCCTGTCCGCGCTTCATACAGACGTACCCCATCGTGTCGAGATACGCAGGATTCCGGGGTTTCGCCTTCAGCGCTCTGGAAGCAAGCGAGGCCGCCTCGGAAAGATCCGAGTTTTGCCCGGCCAGGAGAAACGCCAGCGAATTGTGGGCGTTCCAGTTGTCCGGAGCCGCGGCCAGTATCTCGCGGAAGGTCGCTATCGCTTCATTGTATCGACCGGCTTTTTCCAGACAATAGCCCTTCATGTTAAGTGCCGTTAGGTCGCCGGGGGATACAACGAGGCTTTCCTCCAGGAGAGCCAGCGCATCATCATAGCTTTCAGAGAGTATCACACAATACGCCAGCAGCTTCCGGACGGTATTGATGTCGACAAACGTCAAAGGCTGGCCCAGAATCCGCCTGAAGTACTCCGCGGCGCTTTTGTGCAGTCCGGTACGTGCGTAACATATTCCGAGATTGTACAGGATTTCCGGATTATCCCTGTCCAGTGCCTCGGCGGCCCGCAGATCGTCCAGCGCGCTTCCGTAATCCCCTGTTCCGGTTTTCCTCAGCGCGGCCGCCAGGAATCTTTTTATTCTGTCGTCGAGACGGAGATCAGCCATGGACGCCCTGCCCCGCAAACCGCCCTATAAACGCGTGGTCGGTGCAGTCGAGCTTCAGCGGAGTTATCGAAATATACCCGTTCCTCAGCTCGACCGCGTCGCTGCCCGCTATCTCGTCGCTTTCAATCCTGCCCTCGAGCCTCATGCGCATACCGTCCTCCCCGGCTCCGGTGAGGTTATATGAATCGCGATACCGACGCTTCCCGAGCGTCGTGTATCGTACTCCCGCGATATGCGCCGCGGGAAGATCCGGATAGTTGATGTTGAGGAACAGCGGGCCCGATCCGGCAAGTGAGGGATAATCGCCAATATAAGAAGCTATGAAGGCGGCGGCATCATTGAAATGGTCCGACGAACCCATGCAGTCGAGCGACAGGGCGATTCCGGAGACCCCGAATATAAAGGCCGTTCTCGCGCCCGCTGTCGTTCCGGAAAAATACACGTCATCACCCAGATTCGGCCCGTGATTGATGCCGGAAATGACACAATCGATCGCCGGCAACAGCCCGCCGTGCAGTCCCACGTTAACGCAATCAGCGGGATATCCGCTTACCGAATAACACCCCTCGGAGATCATCCTCACGTTCAGATCGTGACGGACGGTAATCGCGTTCGAGCAGGCGCTCCGTTCTCCGTCGGGCGCGACGATATATACATCGTGCGCATTGGAGAGCGCTCCGCGCAGCGCTTCGAGCCCCCTGGAATGTATGCCGTCATCGTTCGTAAGGAGTATATTCATCGCTTGAAGTCACCGTTCTCCATAGATATGCCGCCCGCGGGAGATAATCCCGCCGGCACCGGCCTGCACTACGATAGCGCGGTCACGCGAGCTTGCAATAATTTAATTTTCCCGCCGGTATATTCGATATCTTCCCGCATTACCGTTGACATCAGCCGTCCGGTCCGGGTATAGTCATGCCATCCGATCCCGGAGGATCGGCGCGGGACCGCCTCCCTGACGATAGGCGGTCCGCCCGAACACGGGTCCATGTACCGGAGAAAATCATGCCTGTCTACGAATTTAAATGCGTCGACTGCGGAGCGAAAACGAGCGAATTACGCAGGATGGGTGATTTTTCCCCGCCCGTTTGTTCGCGGTGCGGTTCGACGCGTACGGAAAAGCAATTTTCGATGTTCGGTGGATCGGGCTCCGGAGGCAACGCATGCGGGAGCTGCTCGCCTTCACATCCCGGCGCCTGAAGCTCGTGCCGCTAGTCCGGTCCGGACTGCACGAGCCTTGGACACACAGACGCCCTCTCGCTGCAAAGCGAACATTTTACTTGACTTTATTAAATTATACTTTACAATTCCGTGTAAAATAATTGTCGGGAAATCTCCGGACGGCGAGGTTCGTTCAGGCGACGGGCCGAACCGGCGCAAGGTCCGCACCGCGTACCGGCCCGAAACGACTCAAAGGGAATGGAGCGAAAAATGGCAAAGGGATGGCGAATCATCGGCGTATTCATCTGTTCAATAGCGTTCGCGACCGCGCTTGGTGCGCAGTCCGCGGAGCAGAACAAGGAATTCAATCCGCTGTACAACCCTCTTCAGGTCATACAGAGGCTGAGCTACGACAATTTCAAAAACATCAAGCTGTTGCACACCGCCATCATCAACTTCGGCGGAGGTGAGTCGGAGTTCGATCGGCTCGTCAGCGATTACGCCGAGGCCACATCGTACTATTTCAGGGGAAGCCTGGTGGAGTCCGCCAATCTTTTTACTAAAAACGAGAAGGACATCCAGGCGGTGGGCATGAAGCTCGCGCAGAAATTCAAGGAAGACTCGGAAGCTCTGCATCGTGAAATCATCAAACAGCATGTAAAGACCAACGTAAAGCTCTCGCTCAAGGGTGAGAAGGCCGATCCCACGGCTGAATTGCTTGTCTCCAACGGGGCCTTCGGAGTCAACAAGGCGAACGATTTTCTCGAGCGCTCCAGGCCGGTTGACGCCATCTACTATTTCAGGCGCGCGAAGGAGTCATGTTTCAAGTACTACGAATACACCAAACAGCCGATTCCAGACCAGTATAAAAAGGACGTTGTTGACGCCCAGAACAAGATCTATACCTCGAAGGAAAAGGAGAAATAGCTCATCCGCCGTTTTTCTTCAATTCCCGGTCGCGCTTTAAAAGCCTCAGAGCCAGAACGCGTATTTCCGCGTTCTGGTGTACTAGAAGCGCGGTCACCCGCTTCAGAGTGAGCCCGTCGAGCCTGTACCCCACGAGCGCCTTGAGCAGGGCCTTTAACAGCGAGTGTCTGGCTGGAGAGTCGTCATCCAGCATCGAGGCGAGGGCCTGATAAATTCTTTCATCCCGTACCGACAGATGCTCGATCGCGGCAAGCTTCACGTTACTATTGGGATCTTCCAGCGCCTGCAGGATGTAGGGAATCGAGACATACCTGATCGCGAAATCTTCAATCGCAAGAAGCCCCTTGACGCTCTCCTCGCGGATGAGCCAGTCGTCGCTCGAGAGTCCCTTGGCGAACACGACGGAGTCGCGCGCGTCACGAAATCCGCCAAGAATCCTGATCGCCTGCCAGCGCACGTTTCCGTTCGGCTCGTACTCCGCCAGGGCCCGGATGCGCCGCCGTGCTCTTCCGCTTGCGGTCCCGTCGAGCGACCGGAGCGCCTCTATTCTGACAAGCGTATGGCCGTCGTCGAGCGCCCTCAGGAGCAGCTCCTCCGCCTCACGCCCCTCGAAACCCGCGAGGTCACGCACGGCGGCGCGTCTCACCTGCCAGCTGGCGCTTTCGTAACGCGCGGCCGCCTCGCGTGCCTTCTGGCGCTCGTCCTTTTTAATCTGCTGCGCGCCCGCCCCGCATCCCGCTTGAAGCGCCAGGGCCAGAAGGAGCGCGAAGGCGGCGAGATGAGGCCTCATCGCAAAAACGCCTAGAAATCCTTCTTTCTCAGTATCCCGTCCAGCAGGCCCTCGTCTCTCCTGTTGCGGATGATTATTCTGCTCCGCTCGTCTATGTCGTAATAATCGAACCAGGAGTTGAGTATCTCATTCGGCACCACGCGCGGCGCGCTCGGCGCAACGTCCTTTTTAACGCTCACCTCCTCCCGCTCCTTTACCACATACGCTTTAATTACATCCTGGTTCGAACTCGCCACTTCGACCTGTCCCTCGAACACCACGAGCTTCGTTTCCTGCTTGCCCGCCACCACGCCGAAGTCGGTCCCCCGGACACCCGCCACCGCGGTAGGGGTCCTGAGCACGAGCGAGCGGCTGCGGAAGGTCTTCTTCATCGTTATTCTCAACTTGCCCGTCACGACCTGGATGCGCGTCGGGGGATCGGTTTCGACCATCTTGAGCCCGGAGAGGTTGAGCACCGTCACCTCCCGGACGAACAGCTTGCTTCCATCGTTCAGGAGCAGCTCGGCATACGACCTGTGCCCGGTTCGTATGCGGTGATCGTCCGTTACCGTGGCGCCGATCTGCGGCACGAACTTCCCGCCGCCGGAGATGGAGGTGATGTCGACGTCCCCCACGATCGACAGTATGCGTCCGATATTCTGTTGAGCCGACGCCGGGAGGACCCCGGCGAGCACGATCATCGTTATAATCAGTGTTCTTTTCATAATCATCCTCCACGATTCACGGAATCTTCACGGAACGCCGGTGTTCCCGGCACTCCTCATGCCGCCGGTAACTCGGCGTTTAACACAGCACGTCCAATCATATCTCACGCGCCGCCATTAAGTGTAATGAGAATAGCCGTCTGACTGCAAATTATTAATACTCTCTATTCCGTGCGCGACGCGCGTTACGGGGAAATACCGGCGGGCGCGTTCAGCGACCTCCATTTACTATCCCGTACTGGACCAGGAACTTCCTTGTCCGAACGACATAATATCGCGTCTCACTGAACGGAATGAACTCGGTGAAATAGTCAGGGTCTTCTCCGGCCATTCGCGCGCGCCATTTCTGCACGTTGCCGGCACCGGCGTTGTACCCCGCGACGACGAGGTCGAAATCCCCCCTGAACATGGTAAGCAGACCGGCGATGTATTTCGCTCCGAAGCGTATGGACGTGCACGGATCCTTAAGATCGTAATCGGACACGCCGAGCCCGCGGGCGATGCCGCGCGCGGTGGGAGGCATTATCTGCATGAGCCCTACGGCCCCCGCGGAGGACACCGCCCTTGGATGGAAAAGCGATTCGGCCTTCATAACCGCGTAAATCGCGTTGGTGTCTACCTTGAATTCCTTCGACGATTCCGCCACGCATTTCCCGAACGGCGTCGGGAGCACGCGAGCGAGAAGCTTTTCGGGCATAAGGGCGATGCTTTCGCTCATTTTTCGCGCGCGCATCATTTCCAGCGTGCTGAAAAGGGAAAAATAGTAATGGCCATAACGCTCGCCGAAATGCGCCAGGGCGGCCGCCCGGTCCTCCTGGGCGACCGGGTCGCCTCCGAGCATGGAAAGTTCCCTGTTGATACCATCCATATAACCTACGGCGAAATAACGCTCGAGCCCCTTGATGTTCCCCGAATACCTCGAGCGGAATCGCGGCTTTTCTATGTCCCGCTCCAGAGCCTCCCAGGGCTTGCTCTCCACCGAAGGCATTTTCCCGAGGCGGACCTTACGCCTGCCGGGATCCTTCTCAAACAGGAAAAGCATCGTGTGGGCAAAGAGGTAGTCCGTGCGCCTCCCCTCCGAAACAGCTCGCGCGAATTCCGCCGCGAGACCATCCGCCGTATATCCGGAAGCCCGCCTCTCCATCAACGTCCATGTGAGGGTGGAATCGGGATTGTTCGCGACGAGATCGCGAAACGCTTGTTCGGCTTTATCTCTGTCTCCGCGGCCTTCACTGAATTTATAGAGCCAGAACTTCATGCGGTCGGCGTTTTCTCCGTCCGGAAATTTCGAAAGGCCCTCGATAAAGTATCCTTCCGCATTCTTCACATCTTTCCGCCTGAGAGCCTCCCTGCCCAGTATCCAGAGACAGTACTCGGCGAACGGGTCATCCGCGTACCGCTCCTTGAAATCCTTAAGCGCTTTCTCAAATCCCGCAACCCGATTGTCCGATGTATAGAGGGCCACTCGTTGCAGCGCGCGTCGCGCGATTTCCCTCTGTTCGTTATCCACGAGAGAGCGGTACATCTCCACCGCGGCACCCTTCCTGTTCCGCGCCCACAGCTCGTCTGCGGCCGAAAGCCGTATCCCGGCCCTGGCCGCGGGCTCGACGTCTCCAGCAGCGTCCTCCGCCTTCCTGATTTTATTCAGACCGGCATATGAGCGGGCGAGCAGGCGGCTTGCGCGGACCTTCACATCTCCTCTGGCCGTTCGTTTCGAGTTCTCTTCGATGGTTCGGACGGCCTCTTCATATCGTTTATGCGCGCAGCGGG
>JAGODA010000438.1 GCA_017998475.1 Spirochaetota bacterium
GGTCTCCCACCAGATGTCGGCGCGGAGCCCTCCGTTCGAGTGCTGATGGCATACGGCGATCTCCAGCGCCTGTTTTGAAAGATCGATCCCCTTGCTCCGGAAAATCCCGACGGCCGGTTCGTTCATCGCTCCCAGCCGCTCAAGCGGCGTCTTTTTGAGCGCCCCCGATTTTTCAAGGTACTCCCTCGCCCGGCGTGGAATATCTTCAACAGAGAAGGACGATTCCGGATACGAGGGATTGCGCCTGAAATCCATATACACGCGGCGCTTCTTCACCTTTCTTTCATTAAAGACGAGCAGATCGATGCAGGATGAGCCGAAGCCATCGAGCTTCCGCACATCGAAGGGCCACTCGTAGCCCTTGAGAAACTGCGCGGACAGCATCGCCTCCTGCGAGGGGAAATACCCGCTCAGGAATTCCCGTTCATCGCCTCCATCCGGTGCGGTCGAGTAGTAGCGAGGAAGCGCCTGCTGGTACGATCCGGAGAGGTTCCAGCGTGGCGATATCGAGGCCAGGCCGAACTGCGATTCCGCCAGGTTCTGCGCGACAGCCCCGGCTGCCAGCGCCGCGCCGATGGAGCCGTCCTGCGACTCGGGGTAGACGCTCTCTTCAAAAAGCGCACCGGGCCCCCCCGTGGCCAGCACTATGTACTCCGCGAGCATCGCCCTCAATCCGAAATCCGGCTCCTCCTCTTTCCCCTTTTCAAGGGCGATGAGGCCGGCCGCTTTCACGCGCCCATCCTCTTTTATCTTGACGATCTCGATGACCGGCGAGCCGTCAATCACGGGGATCGAGAGCCGCCGTGCCTCTTCCCGGAGACGCTCGAACATCATGATGGAGGTGCGGGGCCCGGCGGAGCTCCCGCGCTTCGACTCGTCATGATCGGTGCGGTAGCCAGGAAAACAGCCATAGCGGTCATGCGGGAAGGACACGCCGAGCTCCACCAGGTGGTAGAAGGCCCGCGTGGAGAGAGAGGCCTCCGCCAGGGCGATGTCGCCGTGCATCGAACCGCCGTTAAAAAGCGCCGCGGCGGCCTTACGGGCGCTGTCGCACTCGCCGGAGGGGTCGACGCGCCAGTAGGTCTGCTTGTCCGATCCCGCGTTCGCTGAGGTCCCGCGCCCAATGCCCTCCGTGACGAGAACGCAGTCCGTCCCGAAGCGCTTCAGGTGCACCGCCGCGCAGAGCGCCGCGGCGCCCGATCCCACCACCACGGCTTTCGCGCGATGGAATGGAATATCAATGCCACTGATCGGAATCGTTTCAATCTTCATAAGCTTAGGCATCCGAGCTTGCTAGAGCCTTCTCAAATGGAAGCCCCCATCGATGTGCAGCACCTCGCCGGTGCTGTAGTCGAGATGCCCGCGGGCAATCGCTGTCACCGCGGACGCCACATCCCCCGGCTCGCCCCAGCGCGTTATGGGAAGGAGGCCCTCCTGAATCGCCCTGTCGTATTTTTCACTCACCGGTTCCGTCATCGGGGTGCGGACGATTCCGGGCCGAAGCTCGAAGACCCGCACCCCGTGCGATGCAAGGCGGGCGGCAAACAGCGAGGTCATCATCGACATGCCTGCCTTGGACATGCAGTAGTCCGCCCGGTTGATTGATACCGCCTCCGCCGAGATCGAGGAGATATTTATTATATATGACGTCGATTTATTATCCATCAAAAACCGGGAGAGGGCCGAGCTCAGGAGAAAGGGGCCTATGAGGTTCACGTCGAAGACCCTTCTCATGTTTTTCTCCGTGAGCTCGAGCATGTCCCGGCGTCCCTCGGTGGTGATTCCGGCGTTGTTGACGAGCACCGAGAGGCGGCCGCAGTTCCTTTCAACGAATGACACGATCTTTTTCCGCACCGCACGGCGGGAGATGTCGCCGCGCAGATAGGCGCAGGAGCCGGGAATCCTGTTTTTCGCTTCTGCTTCTTTCAGGACCGACCGTACGGCACGCTCCGGCCTGGTTCCATTGAGGAGCACGCCGAAACCCTCGGCCGCGAGGGCAAGCGCGACGGCCCGACCGATCCCTGAACTTGAACCGGTCACAAGGGCGTAGCGAACACCGCCCCTGGCCTTCATCGCGTCCCCCTCCGGCGCGTCGAAGCGCCCTCGATGAGCACACCCTCCACCTCAAGCCGCAGGGGACGAGCCTGTCGATGAAGGATGTTTTCACGCAGCCATCGCGCGGCGAGGTATCCCATCTCGTAGGTGGAAAGGCTTATGGTCGTAATCGAGGGCGTGAAATGCGCGCGCGCGGGGGCGTTGTCGAAACCGGTGACGGCCATGTCGCGCGGGACAAGCACATCAAGCCGTGCGAGCGCCTGGACAAGGCGTATGGCGAAGTTGTCGTTGAAGGCCATCACCGCATCGCATTTTTTCCTGATGAAAAAGCGCGCCGCTGACTCGTTTACCCCCCCGATGTCTTCCACCGTATGGATGAGAGCTGAGCCGGCTCGCGATCCGGCCTCCATCATCGCCAGGCGGTAGCCGCGCTCCCTGTCGCGGTTGACCGGAATCGAGGCGCAGCCGAGGTAGCCGATGCGCCTGCAGCCGTGATGCGCCAGGTGCGTTCCCAGCGCGAGCA
>JAGODA010000075.1 GCA_017998475.1 Spirochaetota bacterium
GATGGTGATACTGAAACAGATGATGGAGCGCGCGCGCCCTTCGGCGCTCATTCTCATCGACGAGATAGTCGTGGGCACGAACCCGCGCCAGGGGGCGTCGCTGGCGCAGGCGGTCGTCGAGGCGCTCGCCGCGACCGGCGCGAAGATCGTCGTGACCACGCACTACAACGAACTCAAGGAACTGGCGTCGCGGGACGAACGCTTCCGGAACGCCAGCGTATCGTTCGACCCGGAGACGCTGGCGCCGGCCTACCGTCTCATGACAGGCATACCCGGGGTGAGTTATGCGCTGGAGATCGCCCGCATCTACGGGATTCCCGAGGGCATACTCGGCCGCGCCAAAGAATTGCTCGACGAGCGCGAAATAAGCGTCGAGGCGCTCATCGAAAAGACCCAGAAACACGAACAGGAGATCGCCTCGGAGCGCGAGCGACTCGCCGGAGAGAGGGCCTCCGCCGCGCGGGAGAAGGAGCGCTACCTCGAGCTCCAGCGCAGACAGGCGGAATTGATGGAGAACATGACCCGGGGAGAGGGAACGCGCTTTCTCGACGAGCTCAAAGAGTATCGGAGGGAGATCGCCGCGAAGATCCGCGAACTGCAGCAAGCCGACCTCCGCACCGCGGGCGAACTGCGGCGCGAACTCGGGGAGGTCCAGAAGAAGGTCGAGACGGAGATCGCCGACAGCGCGCGAAAGCGATTCTCGCGCGAGTACGGGCCGGTCGATCCCGCCACGACGAAACCGGGGGACCGGGTATTCGTCGTTTCGCTCGAGAAGGAGGCGGTTATCGAAAGCGTCGACCCGGACGGCGAAAGCGCGGAGCTCAGGCTGGGCAACGCGATCCGGGCGCGCTTCAGGTTCCGGGATATGCTCCGCCTTCCCGAAGGAACGCAGACGGCCGGCGCCCGCAAAAAGACCGCGGATAGGTCCGGCGGCAAAGCACAGGCTCCGACCGCCAGACCCGTGCCGCTCACCGTACAGACAAGCTACAATACCATCGACCTGAGGGGGCTTCGCGTGGACGAGGCCGTCGACCGCATGGAGCGCGACCTGGACCGCATGGTGCGCTCGGGGATCAGCTCCGCGGTCATCATCCACGGACACGGAACCGGAGCGCTCAAGGAGGCCGTGCGCTCGCGCCTCAGGCACTCGTCCTATGTGCGCGATTTCCGTTCGGGGGAATACGGCGAGGGGGGCGACGGCGTCTCAATCGCCCTGCTCAGGGAGTGAGCACTCTCCGCCGGACCGGCAGAGCATCACCGTCGCCTCATACGGCGCGAGCTCGCCGGGGAGGGAAACGATCGGCCCGTCGGGCGCACGGTGCGTAGAGATGAGTATTTCCCACGGCTCGCCGCTTTCAAGCATAAGCCTCTTACGCCGGCGGGTGAAATTCATAACAACCAGCACCTTTTCGCCCTCGTACAGCCGGTACCAGGCGACCACACCGTCGCGCGCCTTTCTCGCCTGCACCCATTCACCGTGGCCGAGCGCGCGCACCGAGCGCCGAAGAAGGATCAGGCGCCTGTAAAAATTGAGCAGCGAACCCGGTTCCTCCCGCTGCTCCTCGACGTTAACCGATCGATATCCGCGATGTACCGGAAGCCAGGGCCTGCCCGCGGTAAACCCGGCGGCGTGGCCTCCGTTCCACTGCATCGGGGTGCGCGCGCCGTCCCTGCCCCGGTAGAACGGCCAGTATTTTTTTCCGGCGGGATCGCGCATATCGGACCGGCGAATCCTCGCCTCCATCATGCCGATCTCCTCGCCATAGTAAATGAAGGGCGTCCCCTTCAGCGTCAGGAGGAAGGTTGCGGCCACACGCGCCCTGGCGTCGGTATATCCGCCGCGGGCGTATCTCGAGATATGACGGACCTGATCGTGGTTGGAGAGCACGTGGCAGGGCCAGCCGTCTTCCGGCACGAGGGCCAGCCATTTTCTGGCGGTTTTCAGGAATTTCCTTCCGCTCCATTTCGAATACAGGAGCGAGAAGTCGAAAACCAGGTGCAGCTCGTCTTCGCCGTCCCCGAGGTAGGACGCGGACAACTCCGGATCGCCGGGCGGAGGCGAAAAGACCTCCCCCACCGCCATCCGCTCCGGATACGAATCGAGAAGCGAACGGAATTCCTTCAGGATTCGATGAGTGCGCTTCCGATTCCGGTCGAAAATGTGCTCCTGGAGATCGTACGGCCTGGGAGCGTAGCTGAGGCCCCTCACATAAGGGTTGTCCCTGAACTTCTTGTCCTTTACGTACCAGTTCACCACATCGAGCCTGAATCCGTCGACTCCGCGGTCGAGCCAGTACGCCACCTCGCCGAACATGGCTTTTTTCAGCTCGGCGTTCCTCCAGTTGACGTCGGGCTGCTCTTTCAGAAAAGAATGCAGGTAATACTGGCCCGTCTCCCGGTCCCACTCCCAGGCGCTTCCGCCGAAGGCCGCGCGCCAGTTGTTGGGCGGCCGGCCTTTTACTCCGTCCACCCAGATGTACCAGTCGCGCTTCGGGTTCGAGCGCGACGACCGGGACTGGACGAACCACAGATGCAGGTGAGAGGTATGGTTTATCACCAGGTCCATGATAATCCGGATCCCGCGCCGGTGGGACTCCGAAATCAGGCGGTCGAAATCGCGGTCGGTGCCGAACAGCGGATCGATTTTCCTGAAATCGCTGATGTCGTACCCGAAGTCGTACATGGGAGATTTGTTCACCGGAGAGAGCCACACGGCGTCGACACCGAGCCATTCCAGATAATCGAGCTTTTCGATAATGCCGCGGATATCACCGATACCGTCCCCGTTCGAATCGTAGAAGCTTCGCGGATATATCTGGTAGATAACGCCGTGTTTCCACCACAGGCGTCCATCGGAAGCCCGTTTCCCGCCTCCTGGAGCGATCATCGTCCGTGCCTCGCCGGTGCCGCAAGTGTATCGATCTCGGCGCGAATGCGTCGGTACAGCTCAACGGTCCACGACGGTGAGTGTGGCGGCGGTACGAAGGGCGCCGGCGTCGTGTGAGGCGCGATTATTACGCGCATCCCCTTTGTTCCCGTTCGCCAGGCGAGCAGAAACAGTTCTTCTATCGCCGCGTCGCCGATCGCCAGGCAGCCCGTTGAAAAGTCACCGCCGTGTATGTGGATATCGCCACCCAGCGCCGAACGGCCGTCGCGCGCGGCCATCTCCCGGTCGAAGTCGTTCGGGTAGCCCAGCGCCAGGGCGAGATAATAGGCGCTCGCCGGATTGAGCCCCGTAATCGGGTACACGCCCTCGGGAACCTGTCTGTCTCCCTCGCGGAGTTTCGGGCCCGGACCACCGCTGGCCCCGAGAACGGGATAGGATTTAATACGCCTGAAACCCGCATCATCTCGGGCCCACAGCTCCAGCAGTCTTTCTTTTTTAAAGGCGAGTAACAGAACTTCCCGGGGAGGATATATGGCCCCGGCCGCGCGGAACGATGCGGCGAGGGGTGATTCTATTCTTCCGGCGAGAGCCCCGGCCGTCCGCTCGACCGCCCGCGCGCGCTCCATACGCTCGGCCACCCCCCGAAAACACGAGGAGGCGCACAGGGTCACGAAGGTCAGGACTATGGCACGGCGCCTGAACGAGGCGGATCGGGAATTCCCCATGATCACCGGGCCGACGCCTTCCTAGCCGAACAGGGCGTCCATGATCCTTCCATAGAATGACGGGAATATCCTCTGGACGATATCGATGAGTTTCGCGTCCGCACCTATGAGCAGACGGCGTTTTTTTCTTTTAATCGCGTATACGATCGCGCCGGCGGCCTGGTCGGCGGAAGTCTTCGCCATACGGTCGAAGCGCCTTGCGAACTTTTTATTGGCGTCCTTGCCGAAACCGGAGGTGAAACGAGCGTTATACGCTATATTAGTCTTGATTCCGCCCGGATGCACCGAGATGGCGGTGATCGGAGTGTCCTTGAGCTCGCGCTGGAGCGACTCGGTGAATCCGCGCACCGCGAATTTGGTGGCGCAGTAGGTGGTCTGCGAGGGAACACCCACCAGACCGAACGCGCTTGACAGGTTGACCACCCAGGCCTCCGGGCGGTTCCGGAGGTGCGGAAGGAAGGCGCGCGTTCCGTACACTACTCCCCACAGGTTGATTCCCATGATCCATTCGAACTCGCGGTAGCTCACGTCATCCAGCCGGCCGAAGAGCGTCACACCGGCGTTGTTGACGACGATATCCGCCTGTTTGAATTTCTTAATCACCGCCGCCGCGAAACGCTCCACCTGCGAGCGATTGGCGACATCGACCACCTGCGACATGGCCACGCCTCCCGCGTCTTTAACCATGCGGACCGTTTCGTCGAGGCCCTTTTTATTGTAGTCAGCGAGCGCGAGGAAGCAGCCCTCCCTGGCCAGAGCGAGCGCCAGGCTCCTGCCGATACCCGACGCGGCGCCGGTGATTACGGCGACCTTTTTTTCCAGCGACTTCATGGGAATACCCCCGGGGAACTATGGAAATAGCGCGAACCCGTATGAAAACTCCGGCTATGGTACGCGGGAGCGCGCCGAACGCAAGAGGAATTCGCTTGCCGGCGGAAATTTTATTTTTCGTCTGTCAGGCGGCCGATGCCGCGACAAGCCTTCTGCCGAATTCGCGGCATTTTTCCCGCGCCCCGTCATCGGGGTTCCACATGACGCGAAGACCGCCGTCTATCACCTCGAAGCCTGCGGCCGCAAGCATTCCCTCGAGCATCTTCACCGACTCGCCGCTCCAGCCATAGGTGCCGAAAGCCGCTGCCTTTTTCTCCTTGAAACCGAGCCCTCGTATCTCCTCCAGCAAACCCGCGAGCGAACTCATCACTCCACGGTTCACCGTGGGAGACCCCAGCGCGATCAGCTTTGATTTGAAGACCTCCGTTATGATGTCGTTCTTGTCGGTCATGGAAGCGTTGAAAAGCTTCAGTGTGACGCCGTTTCCCGCTTCGCGCACACCCTCGGCGATGGCCTCGGCCATCGCCCGCGTACCGTTCCACATGGTGTCGTAGATGATGGTGATCTGGTTTTCCCGGTAATTCTTCGCCCACTCCAGGTAGCGGCGCACTATCTGCGCGGGATCGTCCCGCCAGATGACGCCGTGGCTGGTGCAGATCATATCGAGCGGCAGGTTGAGCGCGAGCACCTCCTCGATCTTTTTCACCACCAGCGGGCTGAAGGGCGTGAGGATGTTGGCGTAGTACTTGATGCTCTCGGCGTACAGCTCGCACTGGTCGACGAGATCGTTATACAGCGATTCGGTCGCGTAGTGCTGGCCGAAGGCGTCGTTGCTGAACAGCACGGCATCGCCGGTGAGGTAGCAGAACATGCTGTCGGGCCAGTGAAGCATCGGCGCCTCCACGAAGACGAGCTCTTTGGATCCCAGGCTCAGGCGGTCGCCGGTCTTGACGATTTTGAAGTTCCAGTCCCTGTGGTACTGACCTTTCAGCGACTTCGCGCCCGCGGCCGTGCAATAGACCGGCGTATCCGGAATCCTGTGAAGAAGGGCCGGAAGCGCGCCGCTGTGATCCACCTCGCCGTGATTCGCGATGATAAAGTCGATTTTCCTGAGATCGATGACTTCTTCCAGGTTTCGCACGTATTCCTTCGCGTACGGGGCCCAGACGGTGTCGACAAGCGCCGTCTTCTCCTCGCGGATCAGATACGAGTTGTACGTCGAACCGCGGTGCGTGGAGTACTCGCTGCCATGGAAACGCCTGAGTTCCCAGTCGACTTTACCGACCCAGTAGATATTGTTTTTAATTTTGATATCCATATTCTCCCTCCACATCCGCTATTTGTAATTCAACAGGCGCTGTTCGCCCTCCAGCCGGCGCTTCTCCGTGAGGTCCTGCGAAACCTCGAGTGTGCCGAGGTATCCCCCGTCCCCGTCGCGGAGGGCGAAGTATTCGATATGAATGAAACGGTTGTTCATCCGGATCCAGAAGGCGGCGCTGTCCTCCGCTCCGGAGCGGAAATCCTTCAGGATGCGTTCGACGATGTTCACGCTGTGCGGGGGATGGCAGAGCTGGACCTTGCGTCCCAGGATCGCGCGGTTCCGGTCGAAGATCCGGTGTTTCCCCTGGGAGAAATAGCGCACGGTGTCGTCGGCGTCGACAAAGGTTATGTCCACGGGAAGCGTGTTGAGGAGCGCGGTAAGCTCACCGACCGTGAAGCTCCCGGAAGGGAGCTGGATGCGTCCGCTCCCGACCTCCGTCTCTCTTCCCTGTGTGCCGGTTGCAAGCGTCTCCGGCCTCCATTCCACCTTCGGGTCATAGAGACAATATCCGATCTCGTCGCTCTGACGGTACACCTCGTACCATTCCTCTTCGGTCAGGGTGTCCAGGCTCATGGGCAGAAGTATCTGCTCTTCCTTATAGATCATGTCGAGCACCGCGTTCGAGGCGGGCTTCAGTTCGCCCTGAACGAGCTTCCGGAGATCGCCCGGGGAGGACGCGGCGGCCTCGAGGGCGGCGATGGCCTTCTTGAGAAGAGCGCGCGCCTCGTCGTGCTTGGCCCACATCACCTTCGGCGGTCCCGTTATTTCGTGCTTTTCAAGAAACGGGAAGAGCAGGTACTCCTTTCTACGATAGTGCTTGTCGACATCCATGAGGGCGTTGAAGTGACCGCGGATTTCATTGATGTATTCTATCGCCCCGTCGCGGCCTGCCGGGGATACCCGCTCATACAGCGCGCCCAGGGCCCCGGCCTCCCAGTTGAGCGCGATATTCTCCTGGCGGAAGGTGTGAACCGGATGCCCCTCGGGAGCGTCCCTGGCTCCCGACTGGTCGATGCTCCCCTTCAACACGGAAGTGTGGATATCACAGAGTTTGATCACCTCTTCCGCGGGAAGACCCTCGTTGATAAGCTCCTGTTCGGCCTTCACCACGTCGTCATAGGGAATACTCCCGAGAAGGTGCTGCAGCTGGCCGCGGACCTCGCTTTCCGCCTGACCGTTGTGGAGCCGGCGTATGAGATCTTTCAGTATCTCCCGTTTCTTCCGGGCATTATCGATGAGTTCGCTCATGGATTATTCTCCTTATGGGTTGTTATATCTTGCGGCATTCGCCGCTTTTCAATACCTTATCGATAGTCGTATCGTTCATCAGCTCCTGAAACTGATCGACAATTGATGTCCATTTATCATGTATCGTACACCCGGTCGTACACCGGTTCAAGCCCAAAAAACAGCGCCTGATATCGCCCAGGTTCATGAAGAGCGACACGATCTCGCCGAGGCTTATCTCTTCAGGGGGACGCGCCAGGACAAAACCGCCGTTTTTGCCGCGGACCGAATTGAGCAGGCCCGCCTGAACCAGTCTGTTCGCGATTTTCGACAGAAAGTTGAGCGGTATATCCATCTCCTCTCCGATGGTCTTCGCGAGCACGGGCCCGTTCCCGCCAAAGGCGGCGATATACGACATAACACGAATGGAATACAGCGCTGTCTGCGATAGCACGGCCTTGCCTCCTATGCGACGGATAGTACGCGAATCACCGGCGCCACGAACACGCGGCCGCGCCTCCGGCGGGGGGATGGGCCAAAAAGACGCTTCACGGGAAAAAGGATCGTGCGCCCGGGCAAACATTACATGCCCTCTCCCTGACATCACTCTCTCTATTTCATAAGATTTCTTCATCTTATTGTCAAGATAATTTTACTGGAAATCATTCGGTATTTTGGCGGGTGCGTATAATATGCTTGCTCTGCCCTCCGGGATGCGACATAATCGACAGCATGCGCACGACCTTGGCCGTACAGACGGTCGTTCCGATCGACTGGATCGAGAAAAGCGATCACTGGGGCCTCGTCCCCGCCGGACGCGAAACGAAGGGAGCGAAACGCCGTTTCAGGGCGCTCACGATTCGCAAGGGCAACTGCGCCTTTACACGCGACGTCCCGCGCGGCATGATCGAGTTCATCTATCGCGCGACGGTCCGCCTCGGCCTGCGGAAGAACGGGCTGGCTTTCATGAGAGGTACGGTGCGAA
This sequence comes from Spirochaetota bacterium, assembly GCA_017998475.1. Classification (GTDB taxonomy): domain Bacteria; phylum Spirochaetota; class UBA4802; order UBA4802; family UBA5368; genus MVZN01. The sequence continues at coordinate 7,977 of JAGODA010000075.1, forward strand.
GGGGCGGGATCACTCTCTCGACCGCGGTATCGGTACGGGAACTCGGTTGGGGCATGGGGAGCGCTGTCGTCATTCCGCGCACGCTCCGATTCCGCGAACACATCACGCTCGCCATCGACGGAAAACGGGCCGGAGTCCGCGTAATGGAGCTCATCGTGCTGAACGCCCTTCTGCACCTGGCCCGCCCCGGCCAGAAGCCGGACTGGTACGCCGCGCTCGCCGCATCGGTCATGGTATGCGGGTGGAAATCGCTGGAACGCACGGACATGCCCCGCGTCGAGCGCATCGACGATCTCCGGGCCGGACAATCTTCCGCGCAATCCGCCCGAAAATAGGGTTGCATAATACTCCGCGCCGATATTCCCTGCGGTCTGTCGATTCGGGAGAAACCACAATGTCAGGCACCCACGCGGGCGAATTCTACGCGCTGCTGACAGCGCTCTGCTGGACCGTCGCCGCCATGTCGTTCGAGGCGGCCGGAAGACGGGTGGGCTCGCTCGCGGTGAACTTTATCCGCCTGGTGCTCGCACTGCTCTTTCATTCGGTTTTCTCGCTCGTCATGCGGGGGGCCCTCTTCCCCGCCGACGCCCCCGCCCACGCGTGGTTCTGGCTTTCGCTTTCCGGGCTGGTGGGGTTCACGATCGGCGACCTTCTGCTCTTCCGGGCGCTGGTGGTCGTCGGAGCGCGCGTGTCCATGCTCATGATGGCCCTGGTGCCGCCCATTACCGCGATAATCGGGTGGGCCGCGCTCGGGGAAACGCTGTCCGCCCGCGGCATTGCCGGCATGGCCGTAACGGTAAGCGGGATAGTAATGGTGGTGCTGAAAAAAGACGGCGCGAGCGGACGCCTGGCCTTCTCCCATTCCGTTACCGGCATACTCCTCGCCCTGGGCGGGGCGCTCGGGCAGGCGGGCGGGCTTATACTGAGCAAGTACGGCATGGGTGATTACGACCCCTTCGCGTCGACGCAGATACGCGTGATCGCGGGTACGGCCGGGTTCGCCGCGCTTTTCAGCGTGATGCGGCTCTGGGGGCGCGTTTCCGCGGGAATAAAAAACGGAGGGGCGCTTTCACGAATCGCGCTGGGGGCGATGTTCGGCCCCTTCCTCGGCGTGTCATTCTCCCTCTATGCCGTGCAGCGCACCGCGACGGGAATCGCCTCGACAATAATGGGGATAGTGCCCGTGCTCATCATCGTTCCGGCCGTGCTTTTGTTCCGCGAAAAGGTCACCCTCCGCGAGATCGCGGGCTCCGCGCTCGCCGTTACGGGCGTGGCGCTGTTCTTCAGTTGAGGAAGGACGCGCTTTGTTTCACGCCCTCTCCAGTACCGTCGCCTCGTACGGCGCCAGCCCGAGGTCCAGCGTCGGATACTCGATAGACACGGACTTGTGTGTCGACAGGGCGACGCGCCAGGCCCCTTCCAGCCCCGGGCGTATCCTCCTTGGAGACGAAGCGAAGTTGAGCGCGACGAGTAGCTTTTCGTCCCCGTACGTTCGCGTATAACAGAGCACGTCGTTACGTGCGTCGCCGACGTCCTCCCAGCTTCCGCGGTTGAGCGCCGGATACGAGCGCCTGAGCGCGATGAGCCTCCGGTAGAACTCGAGTACCGACGAGGCGTCGCCCGACTGCCGCTCGACGTTCACCCTCTCGTAATCGCCGTTGACGCGGAGCCACGGCCGTCCGGTCGAAAAACCCGCGTTAGGTTCCGCGGACCACTGCATCGGCGTGCGTTCGGGATCGCGCCCGGGATGAAACGGCCAGTAGCGTTTGCCCACCGGATCCTGAAGTTCTCTGCGGGGGATCTTCCCGTTGCTCATGCCGATCTCCTCGCCGTAATACAGGAAGGGCGTGCCGCGAAGCGTGAGAAGCATGGCCGCCATGAGCTTCGCGCGCGCCGGAGCGTCGGTGCCGCCGCCGTGGCGGCTTCTGCTCCGGGGCTGGTCGTGGTTGTTGAGCACATTGCATGGCCACGCCTTTTCGGGAACGGCCGCCTCCCATTTCCGAATGCAGTTAAGAAACGCGGCGGCGCTCCACTTCTGGTGGATGAACGAGAAGTCGAATGAAAGGTGCAGCTCGTCTCCCTCGGGCCCAAGGCAGGCCGCGGCGAGTGTCGGGTTGCCGTCGTTTTCCACCACGACCTCGCCCACGGACATGCGCTCGTCATAGGAGTCGAGGAGCTTGCGGAAATCGCGGAGAATCCCGTGCAGTTCGGGGCGATCCCTGTCATAGATGTGCCTCTGGAGGTCGTAGGGACGCGGATAGGCGCCGATGGCAAAGGGATTGCTGCGGAACCGGTCGTCCTTAACGAAGAGGTTTACGACGTCCAGCCGGAATCCGTCCACTCCCCTCTCCATCCAGTAATTGATCTCACCGAACATCGCTTCCCTGAATTGCGGGTTACGCCAGTTGACGTCCGGCTGCTCTTTCAGAAACGAGTGAAGGTAATACTGGCGGGTCTTTTCGTCCCACTCCCAGGCGCGGCCGCCGAAAAAGGCCATCCAGTTATTGGGATACCGCCGCCCCCTCCCGCCGTCGTGCCATATATACCAGTCGCGTTTCGGGTTGTCGCGCGAGGAGCGCGACTCGATGAACCAGGGATGCAGGTGCGAGGTGTGGTTCATCACCAGGTCCATGATCACCCGTATCCCCCGCCGGTGCGCCTCGGCGAGGAACAGGTCGAAGTCCCGCTGCGTGCCGAACACCGGATCGATGCCGCGGTAATCGCTGATATCGTATCCGAAGTCGAACATCGGGGAGGTGTTGATGGGAGAAAGCCAGATGCCGTCGACACCGAGCGCCGAAAGATAATCGAGCTTTTCCGTTATACCCGGCAGGTCGCCCACGCCGTCACCGTTGGAGTCGTAGAAGCTCCTGGGGTATATCTGATAGATCACGCCGTGCTTCCACCAGAGCCAGTCCGTTGTCATGGTTCACCTCCTCCGCCGGAAAGCATATGATCAGAGCTCGGACAATCTGTCAATCGCTTGTCGCCGCGCCGCGGACCCATTTTTTTGTTTACAGACCCGGCGACCGGGCCGTACAGTGACGGTACGGGTGTTCCTTTAGGCCCCGCCGCAGTGAAAATCAACCACAAGGACAGTGTAATGGCATATAAAATCGCCCTGTACCCCGGTGACGGGGTAGGCCCCGAAGTCATCGCCGAGGCGCGCAAGGTGCTCGAGGCGCTTCCCGTATCCTTCGACTTCACCCTCTTCGACTGGAACAGCGGACTCTACGCCTCCACCGGCAGCTGCGCGCCCGAGGACTACCTGGACCGCCTCATGCCCTTCGACGCGATCCTCCTTGGCGCCCTCGGCGACGCGTCCAAGGCCCCCGACCACATCGCCGTCGAGCCGCTGCTGGCGATGCGCAAGGGCTTCGACCAGTACGTGAACATTCGCCCCGCCGTTCTCTACGAGGGCGTCGACTGCCCGCTCAAGAACGTCGCGCCGGGCGAGATCGATATGGTCGTGATCCGCGAGAACACCGAGGGCGAATACACCAGCCTGGGAGGCCGCCATTACGTGGGGACCCCGCA
>JAGODA010000076.1 GCA_017998475.1 Spirochaetota bacterium
GCCCTCAAGATCCTCAAAGCGCTCTTCTTTTAAAAGCGCACGCGCCTTCTCTATCGATCTTTCCCGATTTTCTCCGAGGAAGCGCTGGTAATACGCGGCGAGGTACCACCGGTACAATTTCTGGCTGTTGTACAGTGAACCCGCCACAACCGCCACCAGAAGTATAACGACGATGTGCCGTATTCTCATCGAAGCACCCTCAACGCGAAAAGGAGATATCCCATGATATCTCCTTTATACGATCATCAATGACGCCTGCAATCGTGTATCAAAACGCGCCACGAGGGCAAGGCATTTTTTGCCCTAAATCTGCTTTTTCACCTTTTCCAGGAGTTCGTCGATCTTCACCGGCTTGGTCAGAAAATCGTTGACGCCGGGAAGGAAGCTCTGCCCCTCGTTAAGCGAAAACCTGGAATTGGTGACCTGATTTATCGCCGTCAGCATGATGATAGGGGTGTCCTTCACCTCCCGGTATTTCGAAGTGGGCCGCGCGCTGCGGACCTGGTAGGCCATCTCGAAACCCGCGGTGTCGGTCTCCATCATCACGTCGAGGATCATGAGATCCGGCCTCACTTCGAGGAGCCGCGCGAGGCCCTCGGCGCCGCTGTAGGCAACCGACACTTCATACCCGTTCATCGTAAGCGCCTGCGAAAGGCTGGCCACCAGGTCGCTGTCATCATCCACCAACAGTATCTTTTTTGCCATGTCTCGCTCCAGGGGTTATGGATTGCGGATTAAAGATTAAAAATTCAAGATTAAGGCATTCGCCTGGCGGCACATCCTTCCCGGCAAACCAGGCGTCATGCCGCCGATAATCATTAATCTTTATTCTTCTAATCTTTATTCTTCTAATCTTTAATCTATTAATCTTTAATCAACTCGTATATTACGTTGCGATCTTCCCAGGCCTTGTTGCGTTCGTACATGTCGATCGGGAATTCCATCTGCTTGAGCTCGATGGGGGCGACCTTCTTTTCGACCAGGCCGAGCGCGAGCGCCACCCCGTATATTATCGCCTCCGGGCGCGGGGGACAGCCGGGAATGTAATAATTGACCGGCACGGCCTTGTCCGCGCCGCCGGTCACGTTGTAGCAGTCGAACCAGCAGCCTCCACCGACCGCACACGAGCCGATTCCGAAGACCAGCTTAGGGGAAGGCATCGCGTCATACGCCTTCTTGACTATCGGGAGCGTCGGCCGGGTCACCGCGCCGGAAACAAGCATGACGTCCGCGTGCCTGGGCGAGGCCACCAGCTTCATGCCGAAGCGTTCGATGTCGTAATAGGGCGTGAGCACGTTGAGTATCTCGATATCGCAGCCGTTACACGCTCCCGAGTTGCAGTGATAGACCCACAGCGATCTGGGAAACGCCTTTTTGATCAGGTTCGCAAGCATGGCTATTCTCCCGCCTTTTCCGGCCTTTTGATTTTTTCGGTTTTTTCATACAGCTTCATGTCGAACTGCTCGGAGCTCACCGGCACCACGGCCCTCATCTCCAGGCTGTCGTATTTATAGCCTATCCTCGACATGCGGTCTATCGCGTTGGTGATCTCGTGGTCGTAACAGCGTCCGCAGCGCTGGCAGGTGGCCATGAAGAGCTCCATGGTCTCGTTTATGTCTTCCTTGTCGCCCGTCGCCAGCTCGTAACTGGTCGTCATGGTTATTGCGTCCTCGGGACACACGTCCGCGCAGCGGCCGCAGTAGGTGCAGCGCGAACCGTCGTAGACCATCACGCGCAGTTCCTGGCAGAGATCACGGACCAGTATGGTGCGCGCAGGGCAGTGGGCCGCGCAGCCGCCGCAACCGATGCACTTGTGGTGATCCCAGTAGGGTTGTCCCCTGAAATTCTCGGGGGCCGGACGCGGCTCGAACGGATAACGGAGCGTCACCACTCCGGGTTTCGCCACCATGAAAACCTGCTTTATCTTACTTGTCAGCCACACGGTGTTTCTCCTTGGTTTCAAGATTCAAGATTAAAGATTCGAGATTGAAGATTAAAAGATCTATGTAGCGGAAAATTATGTGCTCTGATCTCGGCCATCGTGCTGTCCATAATCTCTAATCTTCTAATCTTTAATCGCCTAAATTCCGTACGCTGTAAGACCGACCGCCACGAGCGAGGCGACTATGAGCAGGGCATAATATTTTACGGCCTGGTCGATACGCAGTCGCGGGTTGGTCGAGCCGAGCAGGGCAATCAGCACGAAGACCGCCAGAATTTCGACCAGCTGCACGGCGACATCGACGATATAATAGCCGGTGTTGACCAGCGGGACGAACACGGCAACGAACAGCGCCGCGTAGAACATCTGCTTGATCATCATATAATACTTGAAGAGGGCGAGCCCGGGGCCGCTGTATTCGATGAACGGGCCCTCCATTATCTCGACCTCTGCCTCGGCGATGTCGAAGGGCTGCCGGGCCACGAAAGCCTGAAGCGCCATAAGGAAGACGACCAGCATGAGAACCATCGAGACGCCGTACGAACCGTTTAGGGAACTGGCCAAGCTCGCGTCGATGGCCAGGCTCTTCGCCTTGAGCGCGCCCAGAATGAAGGTCATGGCAAGCACCGGCTCTACCATTATCATGGTGACCATCTCGCGGCTGGCCCCCACCATGGCGTATGTGTTCTTGCTCGAGAGCGCACCCAGCAGCACCGACACCCCGCCCAGGGTAAGAAGATAGATGATGGTGATGATGTCGCCGTACTGGGTCAGGAAGCCCGCCCTGTAACCGAGCGGCATGAGCGACACAGCGGTGATGATCGAGGCCAGCGCCATCATCGGGGCGATTCTGAACGCCCAGTTGCCGGCGGAAAGCGTTTCCTTGCCCAGGAGCTTCAGCAGATCGTAATAGGGCTGGACCACCGGCGGACCCATACGCGACTGCACCTTGGCGTAGAGCTTTCGCACAACGCCCTCGAAAAGCGGGGCGAGCGCCAGGAAAATCACCACGTTGATCACGGCTGTCAGGATATCCATACGCTTTCCTCTATCGTTTATTCCGTGAGAGCTCTTCAAGCTCGCCCTGCGAGGCGGTCTTCGCCGCGCCCGAGCGCAGGTCCACTATCTCCATCCGGTCCGTACAGGAGAAACACGGGTCTATGCTGCCGATGATGATCGGCACGTCCGCCAGCTGGTTGCCCAGCAGCATGAGCGGCACCCCCTGAAGATTGGGGTACGTCGGGGCGCGAACGCGCCAGCGCTCCGGTGCGTTCTCCTCGCCGGTGATGACGTAATGCACCACCTCGCCGCGAGGGGCCTCCACGGCGGCCAGACCGTGTTTGAGCGCCGGAATGGGCGCATCGAGCTCGGTGAGGATCGGCCCGTCGTTCGGCATCCTGTCAAGGCACTGGCGGATTATCTTGATCGATTCGAAGGTTTCCAGCAGGCGCACCAGCACGGTGGCCCACACGTCGTTGGAATCGAAGACCGGTACATCGAACTTCATTTCGTCGTACGCCGCGTACGGATAGTCGCGCCGCACGTCGATGTCCACGTTCCGCGCCCGGGCGACGGGGCCGACCAGGCTCCAGAGCTTCGTGTCCTCGGTCGAAACGTAACCCACGCCTTTGGTCCTCCGGTGTATGGCCGAGTCGCCCTGTATCGCCTTCTGGACCGTCAGGAGCTCCTCCTCGATTTTTCCGATCACGTTCAGTATGTCTTCCTTTATTTCGGGGGTGATGTCCCGGCGTACCCCGCCGATGACGATCATCCCGTAGGTCTTTCTGTTACCGGTGATCCGCTCGCCCAGCCACATGATGGGCTCGCGGATGCGCCATGACTGCATGAACACCGTGTCGAAGCCTATCAGATGCCCCGCGACCCCGAGCCACAGGAGGTGCGAATGGATGCGCTCGATCTCGAGCATGATGGTGCGGATGTACTCGGCCCTGCGGGAGATTTTTATGCCGGCGGCCAGCTCGACCGCCTGCGAATAGCTCGTCGCGTGGACGGAGCCGCAGATGCCGCAGATACGCTCGGCGACGAACGGAACCTCGTTATACGTCAGCTGCGTCTGGCACAGCTTCTCGATACCGCGATGGGTCATGAATCCGCGGTAGTCGCTCCCTTTAATGGTCTCGCCGTCGACGTAGACCGCGAAATGCGCCGGCTCGTGGAGGGTCGGGTGATACGGACCCACAGGAACGATGCTGCAGCCTTCCGGGCACTCGTCGAGCTGGTAGGCGACGTCCTCGGCCGCGGGCGGCATGAGGTTCCACGGAATGTCCTTGCGGAGAGGATGCACGCCCGCCGGCCAGTCGTCGGCCAGGATGAGTCTCTTGGGCTTCGGATGCCCCGTGAACTTCATGCCCAGGAGGTCCATGTACTCCCGCTCGGACCATCCCGCGTTGGGAATGTCGGGGGTGATGGAGTCCATCTCCGGTTTCGATTCGGGCACCGAGGTGCGCAGCGCGAGATAGACCCCGTCCCGGTCGAACCCGAAGGTGTGAATGAGTCCGAGTGTTTTGTCGCGGGCGATATTATCGTAGCCCACGCTGACAAGGTACCGCCCGCCCATCGCGATGATCGCGTTGGATATGTCGCGCACCTTCGCGCTTTTTATGTCCACGAACAGCCGCGTCGGGTTCTGCTCCTCGACGGAGACGACGGCGTCCTTAAAACTTTTCTTCAAGCCGTTTTTGATCTCTTCAATGCCTGGCATAGCGTACCTCGTTTAATAAGGATGGCCCTGTTTATTCCTTTACGTTCCCGCCGGTCCAATAGAGCAGGTTTTTAAGCGCGGCGAACATGCTCTTGTCGCGGTACCGGGTCTTGTCGTGCAGATCCTGGTAACCGCAGAGCCATGTCGGGACTTCACGCTCCTTCGAGCCTCCGGCCCTTCGCAGGAGCGCCACGATGACGAACGCCGCCGCGAAAACGGCCAGAAGCACCGCGGGCACCGCGATCGACGAGACCGAGGAGAGCCCCGGAATGCTTACCGACACTCCCATGGCCGAATTGAAGACGTGGTCCTGCACGTTTAGGTTCCTGAACGCCGCCGAAACGGCCGATCCTCCCGAACCGGCGAAAATGCCTATGATCGTCTGAAAGTAGAAGAACGGTATGAGCCCCTGGAGCAGGCACAGTGCGGTGAGGAAGAGTTTCGGGATGAGCATTCCCGCCGGGACCTCCTTCACCTCCTTTCCGACTCCCCACTCGGCGCCCGCCGAGGTGAAGGTCATGCCGAAGAATTTCACGTAGCACGAGAGCGTCACCGCGCTGGTAAAGAGCGCGACGATGCCGAAGATGACGAGGAAGAGCACCTCGCCTCCCGCCAGAAGCGACGTCGACACCAGCGTCCACTTGCTCGCGAAGCCGCTGAACGGAGGCACACCCGAGATGGACAGCGACGCGATTCCGGCGACGAACGCGGTGACCGGCATGAGGTTGATGAGCCCTCCGAGCCTGTTGAGGTCCTTCGTCCCGGTGCTGTAAAGCACGCTGCCGCTTGTGAGGAACAGCAGCCCCTTGAACACGGCGTGATTGAGGACGTGGTAGATCACACCGACGAGCGCGATGAGTCCGAGCATCTGAAGCGAGGGGCTCTCGGCGTTCACCATGAAGAGCGCCGCTCCGATACCGAAGATGATGTAACCCACCTGCCCTATCGAGGAATACGCGAGCAGGCGCTTGGACTGGCTCTGCTTCATGGACTGCACGGTGCCGATAAAGAGCGTCACCACCCCGAAGGAGGCGATGAGCGCGCCCCAGAAGGCCCCGCTGAAGTGGAAGGTCTCGGTGTGCGGCACCATCCAGAAGAAAGTGCGGATTATTCCGTATACGCCCGTCTTGATCATCACGCCCGAAAGAAGCGCGCTTATGGGCGAGGGCGCGATGGAGTGCGCGTCGGGCAGCCACATCTGCCCGAAGGGGAAGACGGCCGCCTTGAAACCGAAGCCCAGGAAGATGAGCCCGTAGATAAAGTACGGCAGCGCGCCATGGGTTTCGCCGAGGAGGCGGGTGACCGAATGCACCGAATCGCCCAACGAACTCCCGGCCGCCAGCGCCGCGATCACTATAAAGAGCCACGCGAGCTCCATGAGGACGAGGTATTTGTTGGCGGCCCTCACAATCTCGGGTTTTCGGTGCTCGAACCGCACCAGAAAATAACTGGTTATCGTCATCGCCTGCCAGGCGAGGGTGAAGCCCGTTGTGAGATCGTCGACGGTGACGATGCCCGCCATCCCCAGAACGAAAATCGGATAATTGGCGTAATAGCTCCTCAGGCCGTAATCGTCATAGTGCTCCATGTACTCTATCGAATAGAAGGCGCTGACGATCGCCATGATCGAGATTATCCCCAGGAAAAAGCCTGAAAAACCATCCAGAAGGAAGTAGAGGTCCAGCGGCCCCACCGAAACGAGTTGCGTCGGGAGGGACTTCACGAATATTACACTGTAGCTGATCGAAAGTAAAATTGCCCCCGCGGCGGCGACGAAGGCGAAATTGAGCCAGCCCGCCAGCCTGCGTTTTTCGGCGATAAACGGCACAATGACCGCCGAACAGAGGAGTATCGCCATCGCGAGAATCAGTTTTCCATAAAGGTCACTCATACACATGCTCCTTCGGGGTGCTGTTTAACTGCTTCAAGTAGTATGCCGCCGAGCGTCTCGGCGCTCTTACGCACGGCCTCCGAGAGTCCCTCGCCGAAATCGACATTCCCGGGCTCGATGCCGAGGAGGAAGGTCTCCTTGCCGCTCCGCCGCCAGATGGACTCGGAAAGCCTGAGCGAAAGCTTGTGGGTCGAAAAATCGTTCAACAAATCACCGGTTTCGGAAAACGCCCCGAACATGACGTCTCCGGGACTTCCGCCGAAGCGCACGGCGTCCACCACTACCACGGTGTCCCAGTCGCCTTCGGCGATTTCGAAGGCATGGCTTTCGATGATGTCCTCGGCGTTGACCAGGCGCACGCGAGCTCCCGCGCCGCCGCATCGAAGCGCCTCGACGAGGACCACGCCCGCGCCGTCATCGCCGAGCAGGGTGTTCCCCACGCCCACGATGCAGGCCTTCCGCGAGAGAGCGCCGCGGATGTCGTCGACGAGGATCATTGCGTTCCGTTCTGCCATATGCGGTCCACCGCGCGCGGCGCGGCTATATCTCCTCGCCCAGGGTCTTGATCTGCCGGTAGGTGTATACCGGTCCGTCGGTGCAGACCAGGGTCCTGCCCACCGCGCAGTGCTGGCATTTCCCCACGCCGCACTTCATGTGCCGCTCGAGTGTGGAGTAGATGTTTTCGTCGGAAAGGCCCCGCTTCATGAGCTCGCCGATCACCGTGTTGAACATCACCGGAGGTCCGCACACAAAGGCGATGGTGTTTTCGATGGGAAGGTTCGCCTTGTCGAACAGCGTGTGCACGAAGCCCGTCTCCCCTTTCCAGTCCGGGGTCGGCACGTCGACGGTAATGTAGGTCTCGAAGCCCTGGAAGCTCTGCCACTCTTTCAGGTTTTCCTTGTACATCAGATCATCGGGCGTGCGCGCCCCGTGGAGCACCAGCACCCTGCCGAAGTCCTTCTTGTACTGGAGCGCGTGGACGATTGACGACCTGAGCGGGATGAGCCCGATACCGCCCGCAACGTACACCAGGTTTTTGCCCTTGAACTCCTCGAACGGGAATCCGTTGCCGAACGGCCCGCGAATACCCACCTTGTCGCCGGGAGCGAGCGCGTGGAGGGCGCTCGTCACCTTGCCCACTGTGCGCACCGTTATGTGAAACCGGTCATTCTCGGGGCTGGGCGGCAGCGAAACGGCGAACTCTCCCGCGCCGAAGACCGTGCACATGATGAACTGTCCCGATTTGTATTTGAAATTGTTCCAGATTTCCTTGTTGTCGATCGAAAGGTAGAAGGTTTTCACCTCGCGAATCTCGTCCCTTATCTCCTCGATCGTGGCGACCTCGGGCACGGTGATTATCTTTCCGTTCTGGATGTTCAGTACCTGGCTCATACGCTTCCCCTACCTCGTAATTTCCCTTCTGACATAGGTCACGACGTTCGGCAGGCCGATATCGCCGGGACACACCCAGGCGCAGCGGCCGCAGCCCACGCACCCCGGCCTGAGATATTTCTTCATCTGCGAATATGACAGCTTGCAGAAAAAACGCTTGTTGCGGCGGTCCTCAACGGGCTTTCGCGGGTTGTGTCCGCCGGCCATGCGCGAATAGCCCTCGTAGGAACAGGAGTCCCAGGTGCGCAGCCGGTCGGCGCATCCCGCGCATTCCGGGTTGTTGACGTCGGCTATGTTGAAGCACGAGCAGGACGGGCATACGAAGGTGCACGCCCCGCACTCGAAGCACTGGTCGCCGATGTATTCCCAGACATCCTCTTTAACAAAGCCGGTGGTAACGCGGTTCATCACACGCGAGATCCACGCCTTGGAATCGACCGCGATGTCCTCGAACATGGAGATCGATTTGTCCACCTTCTCTTTTTTCAACGCGAGATGTGAGTCGTTCGCCGGGATAAGATCCAGCTTTGCCGCGAACGCCGCGCCCTTTTCGGAGCCCGCCTCGACGAGATACTCATCTCCCAGATCGGTGAGATTGAGATCGAAACCCTCGGTCGCCGCCGGCCCGCTGTCGGTACACACACAGAAGCACTGCTTGAAGGGAGTGACGCAGGTGTTGGTGACGATGAACATCTTTTTACGGTGATTCAGGTAGACCTCGTCGACGAATTCCTGACCCAGAAAGAAGCGGTCAAGGCAGAGCATGCCGGCCAGGTCGCAGGGGCGGAGTCCGACCAGGGCCTTCGGCTCGATCCGGTAATCGGGCTCCATTTTCACTGCGTTCTTCGACCTGTCGTATTCGTAGGCGAGGATGCGTTCCATCTGCGGGAACACGACCGATTTGGGCGGGTTCGACGGGATGGGGGCCGCGAGATTGATATCGGCCACATTGTCCGCCCGGTCGAAAAAGGTCTGTCCCGAACCCTTCTCGATCATGGGGCCGTATACCCGGTATTCCCGGCCGAGCTCCTGTGCGATTCTACCGACGTCGGCTTTCTTGATAAGGAACATGGTCATACCTTCTCAATCCTTACTGGAATCGTTGCGTCTTCTCCCTGCCTGAGAACCTCGGTGTGTCCCAGCAAAAAGCGCGATATCATTTCCTGTACGAAGTACGGGGCGTACGCGGTAAATGGCCTCACGTCATCCGAAACCTTCGCCGCCACCCGCATCTCCCCGTGCGGCGACACCACGCGCACCGGCCAGCGGTCGCGCACCCCTATCTCCTTCGCGCTCTGCGGACATATCTCGACATAGCCTTCCGGATAGTCCATGAGTGTCGCGTTATATTCGCGCATGGGGATGTGCGTCTTCTTCATAAGATTGTTCTGGTGCCAGAAGTGCTGCGCCTTTCCCACCATGAGCAGGAAGGGGAACTGGTCCTTCGCCACCGGCACCTCGAAAACATCGCTGACATCATAAAAGGAAAGTTTTCGTCCCGCCTTCTCGATATCGAAACGTTTCGTCCCCTGGGGGTTCGCGGCGTCCACCGGCCATTGAAGGCCGAAACCGCCGGCAAGCTTCGCGTGGGAAACCCCGGCATAGGTCGGCGTGAGCCGGGCGATCTCATCCATCACTTCAGCAACCTTGATGTAGCTCCACGCCCGTCCCGCCTTCGCGGCCATCATGGAATAGAGTTTCCACCCGGGAAGCAGTCCCTCCTCGGGTTCGATCTTCTTCATGGAAAACTGAATGCGGCGTTCCGCATTGGTGAAGGTGGCGTCCTCCTGGACGTAGGTGGCGATGGGAAGGACCACATTCGCGTAGTCGGCAAAGGCGTTCTTGAAGGCGCCGATGTAGGCCACGAAGTCCAGTTTCTTGATCGCGTCGGCATAGCGCACAATCCCCTCGTCGTGGTCCACAACCACCAGCGCTTTCAGCTTCGACGCCGGGTCCGACAGCGACTGGTAGATCGCCGTTCCCGGCGATGAGGGAAGATCGGTCTTCCACTCCGCGGCGAACTTCCTGGCAACCGACGCGTCGGCAAGCGTCTGAAAACCGGTGAGGAGGTCCGGGGCCAGCCCCATATCGTAACCGCCCTGCAGATTGTTGAGGCCGGAAACGGGATTGACCCCGCAGCCCTCTTTACCGATTTTCCCCGCCATGAGGAAGAGATTATAGATATAGCCGATGGTGTCCTCGTCGAGACCAGAGATGCCGGAGGAGAAGAACACCATCGCCGACCCGGCCTTCGCCAGATCGCGGGCGACCGCCTTTATCTCGCCGGCGGGCACGCCGGTCCTCTCGCTCACCTCGCTGTCGGGGAGCAGCGCGAACGCGCGGCGGAACTTTTCAAACCCCTCGGTATGAGCGGCGAGGAACGCCGCGTCCGAAAGGTTTTCCTCGTAAATTGTCCTGGCGAGGGCGAGTACCGCGAGCTTGTTCGCGCCGGGTTTAACCTGCAAAAATTTCTTCGAGAGCTTCGCGATCTGGGTGCGCCGGCTGTCCAGCGTCACCACCATGGCGCCCGCGCGTTCGGCCATGTGGATCTCGCTTCCGATGATGGGATTCTGCCGGGTGATGTCGATCCCGGCCACCAGTATGAATTCGGCCTTGCGTATTTCCTCCACCGAACCGAGCATGCCCGCCATTCCCGTGCCCGCGTGCAGCACATTCAGGCTTGCGCGGTGTCCCGATTCGCTGTCCAGGCTGATGTTGTTGGTTCCGAAAGCCGAGCGGGCGAGCTTCATCAATAGGTACTGCTCCTCGTTGGAGGAGCGCGGCGAGGCGAGAAATCCGATCGATTCCGGCGGGTACTTTTTCAGAGTGTCCACAACGCGCGCCACCGCGTCGTCGTATGATGCTTCCGCGAATCCGCCGTCCGCGCGAACCAGGGGTTTCTTAATGCGTTCGGGGGTGTCGAGAAGTTCGTGGATGTTCCAGCCCCGCACACACAGGCGGCCTTTGCTTACGGGATGGTTCTGGGAGGGATAGACCCGGGTGATCCTGTTATTTTCGACGCCGATAAAATGGCCGCAACCTGTCCCGCAGAAGGTGCACACGCCAGGTTTCTGATTCATACCATAACACTCCACGCAATAGTATTTCCGTTGCCGGTCGCGCACAGCACCGCCCGCATATACGACCCGTTACAAACGACAGGCCCATAAGCACCGCGGACGGCTGTACGCAAACCGACAAGACCTAGTGCAGAGCTTATGGTACCCTGAGCGGGCGGCCTTGTGATTGCTGCGCCTCACACGTATATCACTCAACAACCCTAGACCGGGCACTGGATTAGTCAATATTATTTTAATGCTAATGAGTCGTGATTTATTATTTTTTCTTATTTATACATTATTAGATTTATTGTTATTTTATATTTTACATTTAACACTATATGTATATATTATAATATAATAAATATATTATCAAATATTGCAAATCACCGGCCTCCGTGTTAGTAGTCAGCCGAACCGCACCAGGAGAACGCGGCATTGCCCGGGAGCCGCGGGCGAAACAC
>JAGODA010000439.1 GCA_017998475.1 Spirochaetota bacterium
GAAGGTCTCGCTCTTGTCGAAGGGGTTTTCCCTGCCAAGGCCCAGGAATTCCTCGCGCGTAATGCCGAGCTTCGCGTAATAGTGCGAGAGGTACTTGTCGACGAGCTCCGGCTCGAAGCGGTCGTTCCCAGCCGGCACCGGCGTGTGCGTGGTGAACACGTTGCCCGGAAAGACGAATTCCAGCGCCTCGTGAAAGCTCATTTTATTCGCGGCCATCGCCATGTGGATGCGCTCCACGGCCAGGAAGGCCGAATGGCCCTCGTTCATGTGATATACCGTTATGTTTTTCCCGAGCGCCCTCAGCGCCCGAACGCCCCCTATCCCCAGGAGCATCTCCTGTTTGATGCGCATCTCGGTATCGCCGCCGTAGAGCTGGTCGGTGATCGTCTTGTCATCTATGCCGTTCGCGTCGATATTGGTGTCGAGGAGATAGAGCTTGACCCTCCCCACCGTCGCCTCCCAGACCTGCGCATGGACGTCCCTGCCGGGAAACTCCACCGAGATTACGAACGGCTTTCCGGCGCCATCCTTAACAAGCGAGACCGGAATGTTGTAAAAATCGGTCTGCGGGAAACGCTCCTGCTGCCAGCCGTCGATGGTGAGATACTGGTGGAAATATCCGAGCCGGTAGAGCAGTCCCACGCCGTTCAGCGGCAGCCCGAGCTCGCTGGCCGACTTGAGATGGTCGCCGGCGAGCACTCCGAGCCCTCCCGAATAGATGGGCAGGCATTCGTGAATACCGAACTCCGCCGAGAAATACGCGATCTCTCCGCCGGCGAAATCCGGATAGGTTTCCTCGAACCATGATTTCTTGGTGAGGTGCCAGTCCAGTTCCTCCTCGGCGCGGCGCATGTGCGCCAGGAAGCTCTCGGATTCGGCGGCGGCGTCCAGGTCCTTCTGGGAGATCGCGCCGAGCAGCGCCACGGGGTTGTGATTGTACTCCCTCCACAGCTCGACGTCGAGCCGGCGGAAGAGCTCTATGGCCTCGTAATTCCACACCCACCACATGTTGCGGGCGATCTTTTCGAGAGGTTTCAGCTTTTCGGGAAGATAGGGTATTACCCTGAATTTCTGGATTCTGCTCATCAAGTCCTCTTTTACTCGGCGTCACACGCGCGGTGCGCGACGCCCGGATTGCGGCATGATCGGCCGCGTTCGATCAGTAAAGCCCAATCGAGGAGTCTGGGCAAGTATTTATTTTATGCCTCCTGGCGGCCACAGGAGCGAAACAACGCACTTTCGAATCGGCGGTGAGGGCGCCGTAATCGCGGCAAGCGCGCCGTAGTCGGGAACCGGGAAAATAGCTCCGGGCGACGATCATGATCGTCGCCCGGAGCGGGGCTACACCCGCCCTCTTTTCTGTTTGACACCATCCCCCCGCCTGATACAGCTTTCCATGTCATGGAAAGCGTACGAATCGTCCTGTGCCAGATGCCGCTCGGCGAGCGCCTCACCCGCCGTCAGGCCGCCTCGATCCGCGGCTTCGGACCGCACTTCATGTGTTTCCCCGAATATTTTTTCGTCAACAGGCGGCTCGGCAACCACGGCCAGACGGCGCACAACCAGGCGCGCCAGCTCTCGCGCATGCGCGTCATGTCGCGCGCCTTCGACACCACGGTGATAGGCGGCACCATGCCCGAGCTCGCCGGCGACCTGCTCCACAACACCAGCTTCGTCTATTCGCGGGGGGAGCGCCTCGGTTTCTACCGCAAACGCAATCTCTTTTTCGCCGAGGAGGGAAAAATCACGCCGGGCGACCGGTTCAGCGTCTTCACAGCGGGCGGCATCCGCTTCGGCGTTCTCATCTGCGCCGACGTC
The DNA here is from genome assembly GCA_017998475.1 of Spirochaetota bacterium. Taxonomy (GTDB): domain Bacteria; phylum Spirochaetota; class UBA4802; order UBA4802; family UBA5368; genus MVZN01. Next base: position 1,819 of record JAGODA010000439.1, read on the forward strand.
TTCAAGGACGAGAGCTTTCTCGAGATGAAGCGCCTGGGCGCCAGGATCATCTTCATTCCGACATTTTCGCTCAGGCGCGAGGAGAGCGTGGAGGACAAGTACCGCCGCGACGAGGAGATCTTCGTGCGGGGCGCGCGGCTCGCCGACGCGCTCATCGTCAAGGTGTGCGGCGTGAAGTCGGAATATAAAAATTTCCTGCAGGCCCGAAGCCTCGTCGCCTCGCCCGAGGGCGTGCTCTACCGCGTGAAACCCGAGGAGGAGGACAGCACGATGCTCATTCAGTTCGAGGCGGTAGTGCGGGCGCGGGGAACCGGTGAGCGCTAACCCTCCGCCTCCCGCTCGAACTTGCTGTTACGCCTGCTGTACACGAAGTAAATAACCAGCCCCACCGAAAGCCACACGAAAAAACGCAGCCAGGTTTCTATGGGAAGGCTCGCCATCAGGATGAAACAGCAGACAATGGAAGCTATCGGCACGAAGGGAACCCAGGGCGTGCGGAACACACGGCGGTAGTCCGGCTTCGTGCGCCGGAATACGAGCACCCCGACCGACACCAGCATGAAGGCGAAGAGCGTGCCGATGTTGGAAAGGTCCGCGAGCGTGCCGATGACGAAAATGCCGGCGGGGACCGCGACGAACAATCCCGCCGTCCAGGTGCTTATGTGGGGCGTGCGATAGCGCCGGTGGACGCGCGAGAATGCGCGCGGCAGAAGCCCGTCGCGCGACATGGTGAACC
>JAGODA010000440.1 GCA_017998475.1 Spirochaetota bacterium
ACACGGTGGTGGACCTCTTTAAGGAGCGTCTCCTTCTCGCGAAGCGATACCGAAAGCGCCTCCTCCGTCCGGCGTGAGTGCGCTATCTCCTCGGAAGCCTTCTCGAGGGCGCCGGTGTTGATGGCGAATATCCTGTACGAGACGAATCCCGCAAAGGAAAGCGCGATCGCGTTGTCGAGGAAATACTCGGCGATCGTGGACTCGGGGAGCGCCAGGTAGATGTTTATTTTATGAAGAAAGACGAGAAAAAGCGCGGCGTTCGCGGCGAAATACGCGAGTATGGCCAGGCGTTGGCGGCGCACCACCACCGGGGTGAGTACCAGAAGGCCAAGCACGAGGACGAAGGTGTCGGTGCGCTCCACCGGATGACCGCCGTAATTGCCTGAAAAAATCGCCGTCCACAGCCCCGCGAACGCGATGATGAAGAAGGAATGGGCGGACAGCGAAAAGTGTCCTTTGCGGAAGAGCGCGATGATGACGATTATAAGCATACCCATCGAACCGGGTACGATGAGCGCCCGGTATCCGACCGTGTGCAGCGTCAGCGAAACGAGGAGCAGCGGCACGATTACGCATACTATCACGAGGAACAAGGTGAGGAGCGTGCGGGCTTTCTGCTGTGTAACATAATCCGCGCTTACGTACGGTGTGAGGAAAAAACGCGTAAAGGCCCTTCTGAAATCGTCGAGGACGGCGGCGGGCGAACGCATGGCGGAACTCTCCGCACGTTGAGGGTGTGGGGCGCGGCCCGGCCGCGCCCGGAGGTCGGTTGATAGCCTAACAGGCGTGGCGCGTGTGTCAATCGTATTTATAGATATGACAATAAGCCGTCTATTCCCGTTGAGCCGAATCCGTGGTGGGGCCGTAGTATAATTCTATTGACATTTTGTTTCACGCTTTCATCATTCAAGCAGGGGCGTACTGATCACCTCCCGATTGTGGCACATAGACAGTCCCTCGAAGATATCCGGTTTAACGATATATAATTACCGGGGGTAATCGTATATGCTCCGTTATTTCCCTAATTATATTGTTGCAGTGATCATTTCCGTCGTTGTCCTTGTTTCCGTTTCCTGTTCAAAAGAGGGTCCACGCGCCGGTAAGGTCGATTATGATGTGATCGTAATCGGTGGTGGGCTGGGTGGTCTCTCGGCGGCCGCCCATCTCGCGACAGGAAAATTAAAAGTTCTTCTTATCGAGCAGCACTATAAGGTCGGCGGATGCGCGACTTCCTTCAGTCGGGGAGACTTCACCTTCGACGTGGCCCTGCACGAGATGGACGGGGCCGGGCCCGTGCGTCCCGGCATGAAGGAGGAGGGCCCGGTTCGGCAGCTTCTGAAAGCCTGCGGCGTATACGATAAGATCACGCTTATCGAGCACCCTGACCTCTACCGTGCGGTGTACCCCGGTATCGATGTAACGCTTCCCGCGAACTGGGAGGGGCTTAAAAAGATATTAAAAAATAATTGGCCGAATGAGACTGAGGGCATCGACGAATTCCACCGGATCTGCCTGGCAGTGTCGAGTGAAGCCATGTCTCTCGCGCAGCTTCAACGTTACGGCACGGTGAAAAAACTGCTCACCATGGCCATGGTACCCCTGCGGCAGCGGAACCTCCTGAAATGGAAAGACAGAACGGTACAGGATCTCATGGACCATTGCTTTAAAAGCGCTGACATCAAGGCGGTGGTATCGCAGTACTGGTGTTATCTCGGTCCATCAATCGATAAGCAGGCCGCGTTTCTGTTTATCATGGCATTCAATTCCTATGCTTCCGGAGGGGCCTGGCATATAAAGGGGACATCGCAGGCCCTTTCCGATGCCTATGCCGAACGAATCGGCGAGCTTGGCGGAACGGTCAAGACCGGGGTGCTGGCTAAAAAGATCGTCATGGAAAACGGCATCGCCGTCGGTGTTGAGACCGATGAAGGTAAAATGTACAGTTGCCGCTATATCGTCGCCAACACCGATCCGTACCAGCTGGTATACACCCTAATAGGCGAGAGCCATTTCCCGGCAAAATATATTGACCGTCTCAAAACCCTCAAACCGGCAAATTCACTTTTCGGTGTGTTTCTGGGGCTAAATGTCGACCTGAAAAAGCGGGGGCACCGCGATTTCGAGATATTCTACAATGCCAGTACCGATAATCGTGCCGTGTATGAAAGCATGATGAAGGGAGACTATAAAAACGGCGCTCTCGTTATAGCGATATACACCAATATGGATGATCCGGTCTACGCCCCCTCCGGTAAATCGGTCGTAAAGCTCGACGCCTACTCGGATATCGCCATGTGGCCCGAGGACGCCGGGGAATATGAAAGATTAAAGGAGAAAAAAGTCGATGAGCTCATCGCCCTCGCGTCGCGTCACATACCTGAGCTGGCAACGCCCGGCACCATAGCCGTAAAATTGGGATATACGCCACGTACCCTCAGGCGCTATACGCTCAACCGCGACGGCGTTGTGTACGGTTTCAACAGCACCCCGGACCAGTTTGACCGGATTCCCAACAGGACTCCCGTCGACAACGTTTTTATCGCAAGCAACTG
>JAGODA010000077.1 GCA_017998475.1 Spirochaetota bacterium
GGAGAACATTTCGTCCCGCACCGTGACGCGCGCGTTCTTCCGAACCGCAACCTCGGCCTGAAATAGTTTTCCTTCGTTTTCCCTGAGGACCGTGTATCTTCCCTCGTCGAGCGCCAGCGTGAGAGAGCGCCCGGCGTGCTTGGTGATCTCCGCCACCAGCGCTCCTTTTCCGTCGCGGATGGAGAGCCTGCCCCGCACCGGCCGGTCTATGGAGAGAAAAGAGGTGCGGCCGCGGATGTCGGTAATCACCACGTCGCCTGTCCCGGTCATGCTGATGTGGTAGTTCGGATGCTGGGGCCCCGCGTAGGTCTTCTCCGTGCGCGCGAGCGTTTCGTGATAGGCGAACTGGTAGGCCTCGCTCAGCGTTACGCGCCGGTCATCGTTAAGGTCGGCAGCGCCGCGGAGCCCGGAGACCAGGGCGTTGGTGAAGAACGATCCGCGCAGCCGCTCGGACTCCTGCGACGCCTCGTCGGCGGAGCTCGAGGTGAGGAAGGCGTAGCCTTTCATGGAATAGGACGAGTCCACCATAAAAGGGGTGTGCGCCCTTCCGCCCTTCATCCGCGTGAACGCGCCCGAGGAGCACGAGTCGAGGATGGCGATACGCACGTCGGCGGGCATTCCCTCGATGCCGCGGCGGATGTCCCGGTAGCCGACCTTTTCCCGGCCCAGCAGTATGCCCTCCTCGTCGGAGTGGCCCGAATAATAGAAGATGAATTCCACCCGCCGCGTTTCGTCGGCGGCGCGTATGATCCTTTTCTGCAGATCCGCCATCGCCTCCGCGAACTGGGCCTTCCCCGGCTCCACGAGAAGAACCGCGTTGGCCGCGTCGACGCCTCCCAAATCGCTCAGGGTTCTAAGGATGGCGCGCGCGTCGGATACCGCGTAGCGCAGGCGCGGTCTTCCCGGGCCGCCGTAATTCGCGCCGACGACCATCGAAAAACGCTGTACGGCGTCGCCGGCGCCGATGACCGCCGGAGGCGGGGGCGCAAGGACGACGCACGGAATAAGGACGCTGATAAGGATCAGATATTTCGGCCTTCTCATCATCTCCCGCTCTCCTTCTTCACGGTGAAGGAAATCTGCAGCGCTTTCGGATCGAGGGCAAGCCCGTCGCGCTCCGCCCGGGCCGGATCGGCCGCGAGTCTTTCGGCCGCCGCCCGAACCGCGCGCACATCGAGGGGAGAGGCCGAACTCACGAAGAAAAACCGTTCGAACAGCGGCGCGTCGTCGAGCTGGTAGGCATTCTCCAGAAAAACCCTGCGATTGAGCTCAAGTTTCTGCGAGGCCGCCTCGTTCGGGGGATGGTGCAGAGTCACCACGCCCCGCCCGTCTATGGAAAGAATAATGCCGTACGGCCGCTCCGTGGATACATAGGCCAGTTGCAGTACATCGCCCGCTCTTGTGTCCGCTCCGTCCGAAAGGAGCAGTGGTTCGCCGGCGGTCTTTTTAAAGACGAAAAGCCCCGGCTCCATGCCCTTAAGCCGGATGATGTCGGGGACCTCGCTTACGGGAACGCCTCCCTCGCGGTCGAAGCCCGCCGGCTTGACCAGCAGGAATATGAACGCGGCGGTGCCGAGCGCCATGGCCGAAACGAGCGCGCGGCGGTATGTCGTGCGGGTGCGCGCCGGGGTCGAGCCGGCCGGGCGCGCGCGGTTCAGAATGGCCTTCGTCATCTCGCGCGGCGGGTGCTCATTGAGGATTTCCGCGTTCGAGGCCTCCAGTATTTCCAGGCGCCGCCTGAGGTCCGGATCGGACGCCATGCGGCTCTCGATCGCGCGCATTTCCTCCGACGAAAGCTCGCCGAGCAGAAATCGCTCGAGCTTCCAGTCCGGTATCGTGTTGTCAGCCACTGTCGTCCACCTCCATCCCGCGCGCCCGCTCTTTGAGCGTGCGCAGGCGTTTGCGCACCCCGGAGACGGAAAGCCCTGATTCGCGCGCCACCTCCTCGAGCGTCATGCCGTCGACATAGTGCATCACCGCGATCTCCCTGGTCGAGGCCTGCTCGCGGCTGAATATCCGGTCCAGCAGTTCGCCGACGGCCGTCCGCTCGCCGACATCGTCGAACGAGGCGATGCGCTCCAGCGCGTCATCCCCCTCAACCGTCCGCGCCCGCCTCTCGGTGCGCAGCATGTTCAGGCACACGTTGGTCGCGATGCGGTACAGCAGGCTCGAGGGGAACTCGTCCCTCAGCCGGCCGCCGCTTTCCAGGAGTTTCACGAAGACCTCCTGCGTCGCGTCGAGCGCCCTGTCCTCGTCGCGCAGCAGAAACCGGCAGCGGCGCAGGACCATCGGGCCGTATCTTCGGTAGTACGCTTCGACGTCGATCGCCATCAGAGCGGTCCTTCCGTCATGTCGTAATATATAACACCGCGGGGGCGTACATCCGTCACCCCGCTGCCGATATTTTTTCGCGCTTTTGCGATCCCCGTCATCGTCCGCGGATCATCCATGGATTTTACCGAGCAGCCATGCCATGTTCACGCCGAGCATTTCCATTGTGCGCATCCCCTCCTCGTCGGACTCCACCTCGCCGATCTCGCGCCCCACGGCCATGTTCCAGTACACCGAGCCTGGCACGATCATCTCGTTGATGAGAAAGAACGCGTTGATGGTATCGAAGACATGGAGCGAACCCGCCCGCCGCACCGCGCTCACCGAGGCGCCCAGCTTGCGGCGGAACATGTTGTCGTTGCCGCGCGCCACATAGCCGGACCGGTCTATGAGCGCCTTGGTCTCCGCGGTTACTCCGGCGAAATAGGTGGGGGAGCCGATGATGATGCCGTCCGCCGCGAGCATTTTCTCGATGCATTCGTTCACGATGTCCGAATCGATCGAACAGCGCCGGTCCCTGCGCTCCCTGCACTTCCCGCAGGCCGTACAGCCCCGCACGGGCCTGCCGCCGATGTGCACCAGCTCGCATTCGATTCCCGCGGCCTCGAGTACCTCGAACACCTTTCTGATCAACAGGGACGTGTTGCCCGTTTTCCGCGGACTGCCGTTAAAGGCGACGACCTTCATGATATATACCCCCCGTCAGTGCTGAACGCGGATGCGCGTTAACAGGCTTCTACCGCGGGCGGCACGGGCGGGCAAGAATAAAATATAAAAAGGGCGCGGTCGCCCGCGCCCTTTTTGTTCGTCTCTTGCCGGTGTGCGGCCGGACCGCTTACTCCTCCGGGGCCCCGGTGAAGATGGAGCGGCTCGCCTTGATGACCGCGGCCTCGCCGCCGAGGATCGTGTCGAGCTTGCCGAAGTATTCGGGGAACTCGTACCCGATGAAGAACTGGCTCGCCAGCACCTTGCCCGCGTAGTAGGCCGCTTCCGCGTTGTCCGAAAGGATCTTCTCGCGGTCCGCGCCCTTGGCGTCCCCCACCAGTTCCTTCATCTTCGGCGCGCAGAGCGTCAGGCTCCACAGGTGCAGCCACGCAAGGCATGCCATAAACATGGCCTTTCTGAGCTGCGAGGCGTTCATGAAGAGGTTCATGAACGCGCCCTTCGCCATCTGGCCTTTAAGGAACTCGATCGTCTCGTCGAGCTTCGCCATGCCCTTCGCCACCAGCTCGATGTATTTGTCCTCCACCACGCCCTTCGCGTCCTTCATCACGCCGTCGACGCGTTTGCGCCACACGCCGTAGTTGTACTGGTCCTTGTTCATGAGGATCTTGCGCATGGTGAGGTCCATGGACTGGATGCCGTTGGTCCCCTCGTAGATCGCGAACAGCTTGGCGTCGCGGTAGAACTGTTCCACCGGATAGTCGGCACAGTAGCCGTAGCCGCCGAATACCTGCATGGCCTCGGAGGCGACCAGCACGCCGGAATCGGTATTTCCCGCCTTGCATATGGGTATGAGGAGCTCGACCAGGGCCGTGGCCTCTTTCTTCCGCTCGCCTTCGTAGACGTGCTCCAGGTCGAGATGATGCGACAGGTAATAGGTGAGCATGCGCATCCCCTCGACATAGGACTTCATCCAAAGAAGCATGCGTTTGACGTCCGGGTGCTCGATGATTGCGACCTGCGGCGCGGCCGGGTCCATCATCTGCGTTACGTGCACGCCCTGTTTGCGGTTCTTCGCGTAGGTAAGCGCGTGCATGTAGGCGGTGCTGGACACGGACAATCCCTGGATCGCCACGTCGGTCCGCGCCTCGTTCATCAGCTGGAACATGATCTTCATGCCCTGGCGCTCCTGGCCGAGGAGCCAGCCCTTGCAGTTGCCGTTGTCTCCGAACGAGAGCGTGCAGGTGGCCGAACCGTGAAAACCGCACTTGTGCTCGATTCCGCTGCACACCACGTCGTTCGGGGCCCCGACGGAGCCGTCCGGATTTACAAGATATTTGGGGACCAGGAATATCGAGATGCCCTTGGTGCCGGGAGGATCGCCCTCTATGCGCGCGAGCACGGGATGGATGATGTTTTCATAAAGATCGTTGTCGCCCGCGGTGATGAATATCTTCTGCCCGACGATCTTGAAGGTCCCGTCGTCCTGGCGGTACGCCTTGGTCTTGAGCGCTCCCACATCCGAGCCGGCGTCGGGCTCGGTGAGGCACATGGTGCCGCCCCAGGTCCCGCTCAGCATCTTCTCGAGATAGATGCTCTTCAGCTCGTCGCTGGCGTAATTCATGAAGAGCGCGGCCGCGCCGTGCGCGAGCGCCGGATAGCTCACGAAGGCGACGTTTGCCGTGCAGAAGTACTCGTAGCACGAGAAGCCGACCGAATGCGGAATTCCCATTCCCCCGACCTCCGGATCGTCGAAAATGCCGACGAAGCCGGCATCGTTGAAGGCCTTCAGCGGGGCGCGGAAGGCCTCGGGCGCCTTCACCTGCTTGGTGTCGGGATCATAACGGGCGCCGATTTTGTCGCCGTCTCCGCAGGTCGGATAGATCTGCTCGATCGCCATTTTCTCCGCGAGCTGGAGCGTGTCCTCCAGCATGTCCTTGTCGAGTCCGGAATATTTTTCGAATTTGGTAAGATCGTCGACCTTCAGCATCTCGAACAGGACGAAGCGCACGTCCCTCGAGTCCACCAGCTTGTTGAGCGCCATGTAACCCTCCTCGAATATCGTGTGTAGTATATCGTCGCGTCCTTGTTCCGGCGCACCCGGTTCCACTATCCGGGCCGCGCGGCGGACGTCAGTGCGCGCCTCGCGTGCTCTTCGCGGCATCGAGCGAATTCCGCGGTAAACATTTACGCCGGTCTGATGACATTCAATGGACTATGTAAATCATGATATAAACATAATATTGTAATTTAATTATACAACGTAGAACGCGATTTCCTGTCAATCACGATTCGCGCTTAAAGGCTAAAAAGGAAGTAAAAACGGTCTCATGGAGGATATAAAAAAGGCGGCATCGATCGATGCCGCCTTTTCGGTGTGTCGAGTGAGAATGTAAGCGCGCTCAGCCTTCCAGCGCTCCGGTGAAGATCTCCGGGCTCGCCTTGATGACGGCCGCTTCGCCGCCGAGAAGTCCCTCGATCCTTCCGAAGTATTTGGGGAACTCCATGCCGATGTAGAACTGCGAAGCGAGCACCTTGCCGGAATAGAAGGCCGCCTCGGGATTGTCGGCAAGAAGCTTGTTGAGGTCCGCGCCCTTCGCGTCGCCAACGATCGCCTTCCTCTTCGGGATGGTGATGGTGAGCATCCAGAGGTGCGCCCACGCCATGGCGAGCATGTACATGGCCTGCTGAAGCGGGGTGGCGTTCATGAACAGGTGCATGAACTTTCCGCCGGCCATCTGGCCCTTCATCATCTCGACTACCTCGTCGAGTTTCGCCATGCCCTTTACGACCAGGTCGATGTACTTGTCCTCAACGACCCCTTTCGCCTTCTTCACGACGTCGTCAACGCGCTTCTTCCACGCGTTGTAGTTGAACTGCTCGGGGTTCATGAGGATTTTGCGCATGGTGAGGTCCATCGACTGGATGCCGTTTGTGCCTTCCCAGATCGGGAGGATCTTGGAATCCCTCATGTACTTCTCGACCGGATAGTCGGCGCAGTAACCGTAGCCGCCGTAGCACTGCACGGCCTCGGAGGTGATTTCCACGCCCTTGTCGGTGCAGCCGGCCTTGCATATCGGGGTGAGAAGCTCGACGAGGCCGTTCGCTTCCTTCTGGAGATCGCCTTCCATGACGGTGGCAAGGTCGATATTGTAGAACATGTAATAGGTCAGGAAGCGCTGCCCCTCGAGGTGCGACTTCATCCACAGCAGCATGCGGACGACGTCCGGGTGCTGTATGATGGGAACGAGCGGAGCCTCGGGGTTCAGCATCTGCGTTACGTGCGCGCCCTGCAGCCTTCCCTTGGTGTAGGTGATGGCGTGCATGTAGGCGGCGGAGGCGTTGCCCTGGCCCTGTATCGCGACGCCCATGCGGGCGTAGTTCATCATCTTGAACATGATCTTCATGCCCTGGCGCTCCTGGCCAAGCAGATAGCCGATGCACTTGCCGTTGTCGCCGAAGGCCAGCTGGGAGGTCGCCGAACCCGGGATACCCATCTTGTGCTCGATACCGGTGCAGGTGACGTCGTTGAACTCGCCGAGCGAGCCGTCCTTGTTGATGAGGTACTTGGGAACGATGAAGATGGAGATTCCCTTGGTGCCCTTGGGGTCGCCCTCGATGCGAGCGAGCACGGGGTGGATCATGTTTTTGTAATAGTCGTTCTCGCCGGAGGAGATGAATATCTTCTGGCCGGTGATCTTATAGGTGCCGTCGGCCTGCTTGACGGCCTTGGTCTTCAGGTTTCCGACATCGGAACCGGCCTCGGGCTCGGTCAGACACATGGTGCCGCCCCACTCGCCGGTCATCATCTTGGGGATGTACTCGTGCTGCTGCTCCTTCGTTCCGAACACCGCGATGAGCTCCATCGCGCCGTGCGAGAGGCCGGGATACATTCCAAGGGGATAGTTCGCCGCGCACATGTATTCCATGACCGCCGCGTTGATGGCGACGGGCATGCCGGAGCCGCCGTGCTCGGGCTCGTCGGAGAGACCGAAAAGACCGGCCTGGTAGTACGCGTCAATGACGGGCTTGTAGCAGGGAGGAATCGTAACTTGCTTTGTCTGCGGATCGTACTTGCATCCGCCTTCCTTGTCGCCCAGCGCGGCGGTCGGATAGATCTGCTCAACCGCGATCTGCTCCGCGAGGTCGAGGGTGGCTTCGAAGGTGTCCTTGTCGAAATCGGCGAACTTGGAATACTGGTTCAGCTTGTCCGCCTCGAGGGCCTCGAAAAGCACGAAACGCACGTCCCGAGAATCAACCAATGGATTTAAGGCCATGATAACCTCCTGCAAGTTTTAGAAATTCATTTAAAAGAAAGACAGGGAATCCGCATCCACTCTTTCGGGCGCGATTGCCCAATAAACATTGACAATATTCTTATATTTAAATAAGAATCCCCCGCAACTGCGCATTCCTGCGGCGAACGGCATCCGCCTTGTTCGCTGGGTGAAACTGTAAAAACACGGTACTGGTTGTCAACTTGAATTCATTCTTTTTTGTATATTTTAGGCTTTTTTTATGGCATCAATCATCATTTTGAAAGGTAAAATATATTCAATATTATATATTCATAACAATAGAATTGCCTTAACATTTTTCTCAGTCCCGTCCGCGGGCACTTCGGGTGAGATATAAGTGCGCATCGCTCCACAGGCGCGACCGGTCGGACGCCGCCAGCGCAATACCGGTTCAGGAAAACCGGGCGGAGGAAAAACCCGGAACGGCGCTTAACGGGCGAAAATAAACGCGGCCGCCTCGCGGTCCGCGCCACGGAGGCCAATGAAGCACGACAAGTACTGGATGGCGCTCGATCAGGTAAAGGGGGTGGGCCCGGCCATGATGCGCGAGATCCACGACGCCCTGCGCCGTCCGGGCCTTTCCATCACCGACCTGTTCACCCTCAGTCCCGAGGAGATGCGCTCCGAGCTCTCGCTTCGCGAACAGGCAATTTCCGCCGTCGAGGCGGCACGCGGAAGACTTACGCTCGTCGAGGACGGGTATTTCAAACTCATCGACGCAGGCATAGAGATCGTCCTTTTCTTCGAAGAAGGCTACCCGGAACGTCTCAACCGTCTCATGAAAAACGAGGCCCCGTCGATGCTGTACGTGTACGGCAACCGCTCGCTTCTTCGCGAAAAGAGCGCGGCCGTGCTCGGGGAGAAGGCCGTGAGTGAGAAAGGAGAGCTCGTCGCGTACCGCGCGGCCCAGGAGCTTGTGCGCCACCGCATCGCCGTGACCAGCGGCTTCGCGCGGGGCGTCGATCTGATCGCGCATCGCGCGGCGCTCGAAAACGGCGGGGGGACGATCGGAGTCCTGCCCCACGGCTTCTCGCAGCTTAAAATGCCCGATTCAATGAAAGAGGCGTACAATCCCGACTTCATGCTTCTGGTCTCGCCCTTCGGCTTCGACACCGAATACTCGACCTTCAACGCGTTCCGCAGAAACCGGCTGGCCTGCGCGCTCTCCAGGGCCGTATTTATCGTCGAGTCTCCCGCCGATGGAGGAATCTACGAGGCGGCAAAGTCCGCGCGGGCCCTCGGCGTGCCTCTGTACGCCACGGAATACGCCGAATACCCCGACACGGCCGCGGGCAATCCGGTGATCATGCGCGAGCTCGGCGCGCAGCCCGTACGCGGCCGGCTGGTCAACAACGCGCTCCTGCCCAATCTCGACCGCCTGATAGCGGATGTCAAGTTCGGCGACTGATAAAATTCCCGGGCGATGACAATGATCCTCGCCCGGGAAACGTATTATTTTACCGCGTCAGGGAAGAAGAGTGGCGAGCCGTATTTCGCGACGCCGTATTTTTTTATAAGCGCCTGCGTCTCTGCCGACACCATGAAATCCGCGAAGGCCTTCGCCCCGGCGGTGTTCACCTTCGGCCATTTCGCCTCGTTCACCTCGATGACATGATAGATATTGAGGAGATCCCTGTCGCCTTCCCTTAGAATGTCGAGCGCAAGGCCTTTCTTCATCGAAAGATAGGTGCCCCGGTCGCTCAGGGTATAGCCCGCTTTCTCGGAGGCGACTGAAAGGGTCTGGCCCATTCCAAGCCCGGTTTCATGAAACCATTTTGTGCCTTTGGGATCCACCCCGGCGGATTTCCAGAGTTTCGTCTCCTTGGCATGTGTGCCCGAATTGTCGGCACGCGATATATAGAGCGACTCGCTCGCCGCGAGCTTTTTGAGCGCCTCGACAACCGACGCCGACTTCTTCACTCCGGCAGGGTCCTTTTTCGGGCCCACAATGACGAAATCGTTGTGCATCACGATACGGCGATTCCTGCCGAAGCCCGCGTCCATAAACTTCTTCTCGGCGTCGGGCGAATGGACCAGCAGAACGTCGGCCTCGCCGCGCTCGCCCATGGCCATGGCCTGCCCAGAGCCCACGCCGATGGGCTTGACGAAATATCCCGTCTTCTTCTGGAAAACGGGAATGAGCTCATCGAGCAGTCCCGAATCGAGGGTGCTGGTCGTCGTCGCCAGAATAACCTCTTTTTCTTTTCCCTTCTCGGCCGACCACAGGGCCGTAGCCGCCGCGAACATCGTCACCGCGGCGCACAGCGCTATTATCTTTACTGTACTCCTCATGGATACCTCCTGATCGGTTATCCTCATACTGGTAGTATACGCGGCGGTTAAGCCGCGCCAAGGCGCATACTCGATCCGGATTCACGCGGAGAATACGCCGGCCAGGAGTCCGCGTTCACCTCGACGGCCGGGGGTGGACATTCCGCGAACCGCGTTTCAGTCGACCGCGAGCATCACATTGGAGGCCTTTATGACCGCGTACACCTCTTTCCCCTGCGCGAGACCGAGCGAATCCGCTGATGTTTTGGTAATGATGGATACGATCTCGGTGCCCCCGGGAAGCTCTACCACCACTTCCGTATTGACGGCCCCGTGCGTCAACGTCTTCACTTTACCTTTGATCATGTTACGCGCGCTTATCTTCATCATGGTGCCTCCCGTATCTTTCGTTAACGCATGATGATAGAATGATATACACGCGCGCGTTAGAAATCAACATTCTTTCCGTGCGCCTCAGGAATCCAGCTTGAAGCGTACGGGGAGCCTGATCCGGCAGCGCATGGGGACCCGGTCCTTCGTGAGGGCCGGGCGGAAGCGGATGCCCCGCGCCCAGTCGATCACCGCCGCGTCGAACTCGCGCCCGAGCGAGCGGACTATCCGCCCGAAGACCACCGTGCCCGACTCGTCGATACCGAGCTCGATGACCACCACCCCCTCCACGCCGGCCTTGCGCATGGAGTCGGGATAGCGCGGCAGCCGGCTGAACACCGGCCGGGGCGGCAGCGCCGTGTCCGACAGCGCCTCGTAGCTCCCGTCCTCCGAGCCGAACTCCTGCGGCCTCTCCTCGGGAAGCCTCACCTCCGGGGCGGCGGCGTCCGAGACCGCTATGTCCGCCTGCGTCTCCATGCGCGAGAGCCGGAGTTCCACCATCTCGAAGGCCTCGAACGCGGCGAAGTCCCTGGTCTCGAACGTCTCTCTCCAGCGCACCGCGAAGAGCATGGCAAAGAGCACCGCGAACGATACCAGCGACCACAACAGAGGCGGCCTGAGGCGCACGTAACGGACGATTCTACCGGGGAAAGCCAGCACCGCGCTCATCGCCCCTCCTTCCGCGAAAGAAGCACGATGTTGTACACACCGGCCTCCCTGAGCGTCTCCATCGCGCCGTTCACCCGGCGGTACGGAAGAGCGGCGTCCGCGCCGATCATCGCCCGCACGTCCGGGTTGTCCGCCGCGCGGTACTTCGCCGCCCGGTACAGCGCCTCGCGGTCCATCCGCTCGCCGCGCACGTAACAGTCGCCCACGGAGTCGAGCCACACGTGGAAGTATTTCTTCGCACCGCTCTCGGTCGCGCGCGCCTCCGGCAGCGCCACCGGGATGTTCCGCTCGATATCGATCGTGCTGGTAAGTATGAAAAACACCAGAAGTATGAACGCGATGTCCGCCATCGACGGCAGCGGAACGATCCCCTTCGGCTTGCGCCTGCGCTCTATCAGCATGGCCCTAGCGCTCCATCCGCAGCGAAAGTTTCGTCACGCCCGCGCCCTTCACCGCGTCGATCGCCTCCACGGCCCTGCCGTAGGGGAGCTCACCCGACAGCTCGAGCAGCACCACCAGGCCCGGCTTTTCGTCCCGCTTCTCCGCGAGCAACCGTTCGATCTCACCCATCTCCGCGCGCCTGCCGTCGAGCGTCACCGCGCCGTCCTTACGCACCGCGAGCGTCACCACGTCGCCGGGCGAAACCACCGTCGCCGGCTTCGTCGTGTCCGGAAGCGACAGGTGCAGCCCGTCTTTCAGCAGAAAGATCGAGGTCACAAGAAAAAATATGATGAGCAGAAACGCCACGTCCGACATCGACGCGATCGTTA
>JAGODA010000441.1 GCA_017998475.1 Spirochaetota bacterium
CCCGGGCTTTCGTCGTTTCTCAGCATGGAACTCGTATACCGCGAGTACATTTCCCCGGGCACGAATGTCTGGAATTTTACCGCGTTCGCTCCCGCCGATGCCGCCTCACGTATCATCGCCGCGGCCGCGTCGAGGCTGCCGTTATGGTTTATCCCGATCTCGGCGATAAAGAACGGCTCCTCCCCACGGAATACCCTCTCGATATCATTCATCCCTTTTCTCCTCCGCTCGACTTCCGGATTGTTTAGAGCGCCATCGTACTATATTTTTCGGCATCGCGCCGCTATTTTTAATTGACACGGCGTCGAAAAGCGTTATTCTTCCAGGACACTTTATACCATTAATAATCAGCCTTTCCATCGCACGATCGCCCCCACGTTACGGGGGGAGGCCGGTTCCCCTTAAAGGCTTTTTATCAAAGGTATAATACCAATCGACATTTTCCATAAGCTCGGGGTTCGCCAATGGGGAAGAAATATATCGTCGCCCTCGATCTGGGCACCACCGGAAACCGCGTATTCTGCTTCGATGAAGCAGGCTACCCGATCTCGAGCGCGTACCGCGAATTCACCCAGCATTTCCCTCGCCCCGGCTGGGTTGAGCACGACCCCGAGGAGATATGGACATCCCTGGCGGGACTTATACCTGAAGCGATCGCCAAGGGCAAGCTCGATCCGGCGGACGCCATCACCATCGGAATCACCAATCAGCGCGAGACGGCCGTTCTTTGGAACAGGGACACCGGAAAGCCGGTATATAACGCCATCGTGTGGCAGTGCCGCCGCACGACGGATATCTGCAACGACCTCAAGAAAAGGGGCCTGGAGGACACGTTCAAGAAAAAAACGGGGCTGGTAATGGACGCCTACTTTTCCGGCACCAAGATCAAATGGATGCTCGACAACGTCTCCGGGGCGCGCGATCTCGCCAGAGCGGGTAAACTC
This sequence comes from Spirochaetota bacterium, assembly GCA_017998475.1. Lineage (GTDB taxonomy): Bacteria > Spirochaetota > UBA4802 > UBA4802 > UBA5368 > MVZN01. The sequence goes on from JAGODA010000441.1 coordinate 945, forward strand.
CTCTTCGGCACCGTGGACACGTGGATACTGTGGAAGCTCAGCGGCGGTAAATCGCACAAGACAGACTACACCAACGCATCGCGCACCCTGGTCTTCAACATAGTGGAGAAGCGCTGGGACCGCGATCTGCTCGAGATCCTCGACATACCCATGAATATCCTTCCCGAGGTGCGCGACTCCTCCTCGTTCTTCGGCGAGACGCTCGGCGCGCCGGGACTCCCCGACGGAGTTCCCATCGGCGGTATCGCCGGCGACCAGCAGGCCGCCATGGTCGGACAGAACTGCGTGTTCGAGGGCACCATAAAGAACACCTACGGCACCGGATGCTTCATGCTGCTGAACACGGGCGGTTCCTTCGTGCTTTCCGACAAAGGGCTCCTCACAACAATAGCCTGCGACGCGTTCGGCAAGCCGGGTTACGCCTTCGAGGGCTCGGTGTTCGTCGCCGGCGCGGTCGTTCAGTGGCTTCGCGATTATATGAAATTCTTCGAACAGAGCTCCGATTCCGACAAACTCGCCCTCTCGTTCGAGAAAGACGACGAAGTCGTCATGATACCGGCTTTCGTGGGCCTCGGCGCGCCCTACTGGAAGATGGACGCGCGCGGAGCGATCTTCGGCCTGACCCGCGACACCACGCGCGAACAGATCGTCAGGGCGGCGCTGCGCTCCATCGCCTTTCAGTCCATGGACGTCATAGAGGTCATGCAGCAGGACTCCGGCAAGACCATACACGAGCTCCGCGCCGACGGCGGCGCGACGAGGGGGCCGTACCTCATGCAGTTTCAGGCCGACATACTCGGCATTCCGGTGCTGCTCCCCGAGGTGATCGAGTCGACGGCCCTCGGGGCGGCGTACCTGGCCGGGCTTTCGAGCAGGCTGTACAACAGTATCGACGAGGTCGCCAAGCAGAACCGCATAGTGACGCGCTACACCCCGCGCATCACCGAACAGGAGAGATCAGCCCAGAGGAAACTCTGGAAGGACGCCGTTAAACGGCTGCTGTAATCAAACAGTCTGGAGGAAAACGATGGCAAAGCCGCTGCTGGGAGAAATGCTGCTCGAGGACGGAGCGATCAGCCGCGAACAGCTCGACAAGGCGCTCGAGGTGCAGAAAAAGGAAGGCGGACTGATGGGCATTATCCTCGTCAATCTCGGTTTCATCCCCGAGAAGACCCTGGTGAAATACCTCGCCCTTCAGGCCGAACGAGTGGTCAAATCGGACTAGGGTCTACCCGCGGCCGTGATTGATCCTTTTGTGTATCAGATCGTTCGTCACTTTGAGAATCTTGTCGATCTTGAACGGCTTTTTTAGGATATAGGCGAGCCCCTGGTCGAGCAAACGGTTTATCCCGGGGATCTCATCCACCCCGGTGATGAAGACGATATCGGTCGAGGGGCTCACCTTTTTCACCATCTCGAAGACTTTGTCCCCCTTGATTCCCGGCATCAGATAATCGAGAAAAACGATGTCGATGTCCTCGAACCCGCACATCTCCACCGCCTCCTCGCCGCTCGAAACGGCGATCACCTGGTAGCCCGCCGCGTCGAAGGCGAGTGAGAGGAACTCGCGGATGGGGTCCTCGTCGTCGACGATGAGTATGCGGG
>JAGODA010000442.1 GCA_017998475.1 Spirochaetota bacterium
CCTTACGTTCGGCCTGGCGGGTCTAGCGCTCTACATCGTCGCGGTCGCCTGGATCCGGAAAAGACACGCGCTCATCCACCGATACGCGCTCATCGCCGCGGCGCTCATAGCACCCTATCTGCTCTTCAAGCTTCTGCCGGGCCACGAACAGGCCAAGACGCTCGGCGTTCTGTCGGGCTTTCTGGTGGGAATAATTCTGGAACGCGACCGGGTCGATTTCAGTCCGAGGGCGGCACTCCCCGGACACCTTCTTAAAATAGCCATCGGCCTCGCCGGGCTTTTCGCCGTTAAGGCCGGCCTCAAGCCCCTCCTTCCTGAGATCGCCTCGGCTGACTTTCTTCGCTACTGGATCATGGGGATGTGGGTAACGCTCGCCGCGCCCTGGATCTTCGTGCGCTCCGGCATCTCCGGGCAGGAAAAATGATTCGCGGCTGGCCGGCGTTTTTTATTTGACCGGCCTCCCCACCGCGCGTACCATCATGATGTCGCAGTACCCGTTTATCTCCCGGCCCGCGCCGGGGGATTTTCATTTTGAATAGACCGCCGGCACCGGCGGGGGGGAGCGGATAGACCATGACAAAGGAAAGCGCCGGCGGGAAAGCGCGTCTAGCGCGCATCAGGGCGAAGGTCCAGAAATTCATCGAGGATTTCTATTCCGGTGAGATCACCTACAAGCGCCTTTCGGGCAAACTGATAAACGCGGTAAAGGTTTTCATCGTCTCCTCGCGCAAGTTCATGATCGACGACTGCTTCACCAAGGCCTCGTCCATCGCCTACACCACCATCGTCTCGCTCATCCCGACCCTCACGGTGGGCCTTACCTTTTATTCCATCTTCGCCGGCGTGAGCGACAAGAAGGAAGAGCTTTTCAGGCGGGTAACGCTCTTCATGCTCGAGCACAACATCAAGCTGAACATCGACCCCATCATAGAATCGATCTCGAGCGTTATCGACAACGCGGGGAAGATCGGCGGCATCGGAGCCATTATCGTGGTCTTCACGGCAACCGCCGTTCTGCGCACACTCGAAAAATCGCTTAACGACGTCTGGCGGGTCGAGAAACAGCGCAGTATCTTCCTCAAGATCATTTACTACTGGGCCGCGCTCACCCTGGGCCCCATCATGCTTATCGCCGGTACGACGGTCGCCACGCAGCTTTCTTCGTTCTTCTCCGAGCCGAACTTCCGCTCCGTGGTCGTTGAGGGTGAGAAACTGTGGGTGACCGGGCACAAGGCCAGCGTGGGCTTTTCGAGCGGCGACCTCTCGCGGATAAACATCGTTCCGCTTCAGCGTATCGATTTTGAAAACCAGCAGATCTTCGAATACGACTCGACCGCCAGAACCTTCCGCGAGGTGGAATACCGCGTCGAGCCCGGCGAGTTCGAGAAGACCGAGTTCACCGATATCCAGTTCGTCGGAAAGATCGGCTGGGCGGTCGGCCGGAACGGCATAGTGCTGTACACTGACGACGGGGGCGCATCGTGGCAGCTTGAAAAATGGGGATCGTTCGGATTCCGGGACATACACATGCTGGGGCCCCAAAGGGGGTTCATCGCCGCGGACAACGGATATCTTTTCAAGACCGAGGACGGGGGCGAAACCTGGAAACCCATCGAGTTCGAGAATTTCTCCTCAAATCTCAACTCAATCGCCTTTTACAACAACACCGGGGTCATCACCACGGACCGCGGCGGACTCATTATGACCGCCGACGGAGGAAAAACCTGGAAGCTTACATATCTCAACGAGGCCAGGAAGAAAAACCGCTGGATAAGCCTCAACAAAGCCTTCCTGATCAACGAGTACAGCATCTGGGTGGTCGGCGACGAGGGACTTATCGTCAACAGCACCAACGGCGGGTACAGCTGGGACAACCACCGCTTCATGGAGCGCAATTATCTCGCCGTACACTTCATCAACGGATCGACCGGATTCATCGGCGGCGAGAGGGGCACGGTCCTGGTCACAACGGACGGCGGCGAGAAATGGACCAGGGTGAAGGTCTCCACTCCGCGCATCAACGACCTCGCCTCCTTCGCCGGAGGTGTGGTGGCGGTCGGCGACAACGGCACCATACTGAAAGCCGACAGGGATGGAAAGCGCTGGCAGGGCACCGAGGGCGGCAGCGTTCTGGCGTTCCTGCTCAATTTCTTCGCGCCGTTTGTTTTTATCTGGCTGCTGTTCCTGCTCACCTACATCGTAATGCCCAACATGAAGATTCCCTTCAAGCCGGCGGCCATAGGGGCCTCCTTTACCGGCGCGGTATGGGTGATGTTCATACTTCTGTTCATAGTGTATGTTAAGTCCTTCGCCAAGGGCACCTTCGCCATTTATGGAGGGCTGGCGGCCATTCCACTCTTCCTGCTGATGGTGTATTCGTCGGCGCTCATCATCCTCTACGGCGCGGAGATCGCCTACACCCTCATGCACCCGCACACGTACCGCAATTTGAAAAAGGCGCTTTCCGGAAAACAGGAATACTCTGTATTCTACGGCATCGCCATCCTTCACCACATTTACGCCACTTTCGAAAAGGGGAAAGGACC
>JAGODA010000443.1 GCA_017998475.1 Spirochaetota bacterium
TCCGTACACCGCTCAGAAACCGAGCAGCGCGCGCGTATATATCACGATCCTGCCGAGATGTTTTTTTACCGGGGAAAGCTCGGACCATTTCGGATATCGTTTTACCGCGAGCTTAGCGATAAGCTTGGGAAGCAGGTACACCTCCACCAGGTCGAGGACGCGCACTATGGCCAGCGCGTCTACAAGGTCCCCGTCTACCATGAACCGGTTGCGCGCGAAGGCCACCGATGTCGATTCCATGAACGTGAAAACCAGCATAGCGGACTCTACGTTTTTTATATTCATCTTGAGCGGGATCTTTTTACCTTCCGGGTTCCAGCCGAGGTATTTGGCCCGCCCTTTTTCATCGCGGCCCACGACCATCCATGGTCCGAACGGGTACACGCCGAGAGAGAACGCGAATCCGTCCTTGAAATTCAGGAACTCCTTCCTGACCGTGCTGTCTGTCCTGCACGCCGCCTGGATCGCCCTCCCGACGATAAACAGCATTACCGCAATGTATATCCGTTTCAGCGTCTTTCTACCCGGTCGTATCTCGGGATATGTATCGTAATTCATGATTGGCTCCGATGATAATAGGTTTTACGGACGGCTCACTTGCCGCCCCATGCCCTTTCGAGCAGATTGCCACACTCTTTCGCGGACAGCTTCGACGGGCTCGCGGCAGCCGCCTGCCGTGCCGCTGAACCCAGCCGTTCCCTCGATACTCCCGCCGATTCAAGGTTCGACGGAACGCCGCTTCCCAGCTCATTAAACATGGAATCCAGTGATTGAATCGCCGCCTGCGGGCGTTTCGAGGCCTCGCTCGAGGAATAGATATCCGGTCCGGCGAGCGCGAGACAGAGCTCGTCGCGGAAACCTGTTTTAGCGGCGAGCCGCGCCTTTAAAAGCGATCGGACGAGTATCCCCATGAAAATTCCCGGATTCACTCCGGTGCCGTCGGACAGCGCCTCCGCGAGATAATGTGCCATCCCCGCCGGGGCGTTGGAAAAAACGGTGCCGGCCAGCGCGCACCCGTTCGCCACCGCCATCGATTTCCCGCCGTTTTTCGGCTTCCTGACCGCGGCCGGCAGGTTCTCGCACAGAAGCCGTATCGAGGCATACGCGTACGCGTCTATCATGGGATTGGCCCCCGGTGAGATGGAAGCCTCTATGGAATGCGCCAGGGCGGTGAGTCCCGACACCAGGGTTGGATTCGATCCGGCCGTAGAGGTGATCCGGGAATCGATGACCACAATGTCCGGGGACAGGAAGTCCGATCCGATGATTTCTCCATCGATGGACGCGTAGCGCGCGGCCTCATACCCGGTGACGAGCGCCGTCGGAACCAGGACGATAGGCCGAAGCTCTCGATGGATCCTGTTCTCCCCGGCGAAGCGCGCCGCGGACTGTTTTTCGCACACCTCGATATTGACGCATTTCGCCGCATCGACGAGCGAGCCGCCCCCCGCCACGATGATTGAATCGCATTTGCGCGCGGCATAGAGACCGGCAAGCTCGCGCACGATACCGGACGTTGAACCGGCCACATGGCCGTCGAACAGGGCCCCTATGGCGAGATTGGAATCGAACATGGCCTTTACGATGGCCGGTCCGATGCCCGATGCCGCGCCATCCGCGATGACCAGCGGCCTCGCCGCCCCGTAGCCCTCCAGCTCGACCGGTATCTGTTCCAGCGCCCGCTTGCCGGAAATCAACTTGGGCCGGCCTAAAAATTCGTAGTAACTGGGTGATTGCATGACACGCTCCCTTTAACTTGAAGATAACATCACACGCCGAACACCGGGGTCGCCGTTATAACCGTCCACGTCCCTTCACTTCCTCCTCCTTCCGGTCGTCAAGGGCATCCGTATCCGGCTTCCCGACTCCCCATTTATATTTGTAGAATAAAAACCGCCGGCAGTGTCAGCCGCCGGATTATAACGTCCCCCCGCCGCGTGTAGTAATATTAGATTATTCCTGATATGTCAATCATGATTCATGCGGAGGCGGCCCGTACAGGAATCCTCTTTCATTTACCGCCACTGTGCTCCTTCCGTGGTACGTTATCTGGTTGACGGGCCGACGACGACGGGAGATCATTATGCGGGAGGCTCCTTCCGCCGTTCCCGATATCCATACGTGAGGGACCCAATGAAATCATTGACCGAGCATCTCGTATTTACTACGAAGAAAAAGAGGGACTACATCAACATCACGCGTACGGTCGAGGACCTGGTGGAGAAAAGCGGCGTAAGCGAGGGGCTGTGTCTGGTCAACGCCATGCATATCACCGCCTCGGTATTCATCAACGACAACGAGAGCGGCCTCATCCAGGATTTCGACGATTTCCTCGAGGGTTTGGCCCCGCACGAGCCGATCGGCCGTTATCGTCACAACCGCACGGGCGAGGACAACGGCGACGCGCACATCAAACGCACCATCATGGGACGCGAGGTGGTTGTCGCCATCACCGGGGGCAGGCTCGATTTCGGCCCGTGGGAACAGATATTTTACGGGGAATTCGACGGCCAGCGCCCCAAGCGCGTGATGGTCAAGATAAT
>JAGODA010000444.1 GCA_017998475.1 Spirochaetota bacterium
GTTTCAATGATATACGGCGTCGACGCGGGCAGTAAGTTTTTAAAGATCGTGCGACAGGGTGCGCTCTGTCTGGATGAGTGTGCCGGTCAGGATGAAGGCACCCGGTTTATCGAGCACCACGGCAATCCGCGCCACGCGCTCGCGGCGGCGCTGGCGGAACCGATCGTCGACGGTAACGGAGGGCCGCGCCCGCTGGTCGTCGCCACCGGCCCGTTCGCGGAGCAATTATTCGATCATGAACACGCGGATACGTATCCGCCGGGCGAGGATACGTATCCACTGGGCGAGGATACGTATCCTCGCCTTCTGGGAATCGTGGACGAGATCGCGGCCACGATCGCGGCCGTGCGCCACGCCGGGATCGAGTGCGCGTATATCGTAAACGTCGGCGCCGGATCGATCCGGTGTATCGAGCTCGACGGGCGCATGCGCTTTCGCGCCTACCGCGAGAACAGCCTCTGCGCGGCCGGCACCGGCTCCTTTCTCGACGAGCAGATGCGGCGCATGGGATTCGGGTACGCGGACCTCGCGCGCCTCGGCGCACTGGAGGAACCGCCCTCGATCGCCACACGCTGCGCCGTCTTCGCCAAGTCCGATCTCATCCACCGGCAGCAGGAGGGATACACGCGCGAGGAGCTGTGGTCCGGCCTGTGTCGGGGCGTGGTGACCACCATGCTCGCGACGGTGTTCAGGGGTGATGTTCCGGCCCGCCCGGTGCTCTTCTGCGGCGGGCTCTTTCTCAATTCTCAGGCGCGCGAATGGGTGCGCCGCGCGGTACGACGGCCGCTGTTCCACGAGAGGGGGCATTTTCTCGCCGCGCTCGGCGCGGTGCTTTCGGCCGAAGAGATATTTTTCGCCGGATCCGCCCGTGTCCGCGTCACCGGGCCCGCCGTGGATGAGTGCTGGACGGTGCCCGATCTGAACGCCGCGCCATGCCAGGGTGAGGGATGCCGATCGTGCGCGGCCGGATGCGAGAGCGGGCCCGGAGACGGCCCGCCGCGCGTGCTCGCTCCGCGCCGTTCCTCTCGTCTCGCCCTCCCGGTCGTCGAAGAATACATTGTTGATGGAAGCGAAGTGCGCGTGCACCGCGGGGCCGGAAAGGACCGGCCGCTCGCCCTGGGCGTGGACATAGGCTCGACTTCCACAAAATGCGTCGTTATCGACGCCGAAAGCCGCGAGGTGGTCTGCGACATCTACCGGAAGACGGGGGGAGACCCCCTCGGCGCCTCGCGCGCGCTCTTCAGGGCGCTCGCCGGAGCGGTTGGCGAGGACGCGCGCATCGAACGCGCGGCGACCACCGGTTCCGGGAGAAGGCTGGTCGGCCGCGTGATGGGCGCGTCGGTCATCGTGAACGAGATCACCGCGCACTACCGCGGGGCGACGCATAACGATCCTTCAATCGAGACCGTCTTCGAAATCGGCGGCCAGGACGCCAAGTACATTCGCGGCGCGCGCGGCGCGGTGATCGACTGCGCCATGAATTTCGTCTGCGCCGCCGGAACGGGCTCGTTCATCGAGGAGCAGGCGGCGCGCCTGGGGTACGACGTGCGCGACATCGGTGCTCTCACGCTCGGCCGTCAGATACCGCACACCTCCGACCGGTGCACCGTATTCATGGAGCAGGATATCCAGCGCCTGCTGCGGGAGGGCCGTTCGCGCGAAGAGGTGCTCGCCGGGGTGCTGTATTCCATCGCGAAGAACTACCTGTACAGGGTGGTGGGGCCGCGTCCCGTTACCGGAGAGCGGATCTTTTTTCAGGGTGCCACCGCGCGGAACGCCGGCCTCGTCGCGGCATTCGAGCTCATCACCGGAAGGGAGATCGTGGTCTCGCCGCACTGCCATGTGATGGGAGCGTACGGTGCGGCCGTAATTGCGCTCGAGCGGAGCGACGAAAGGGCGGGCGTATTTCGCGGACTGGGCGTGTTCGAGCGCGCGGTCGATATCTCCTACCGCACCTGTCCCGATTGCTCCAACCGGTGCGCCATCACCGTCGCGCGCCTGGAGGGCGGGGTCGTGGAATCGTGGGGGTACATGTGCGGCAGGGAGGATGCCGCGGATACAGATCCGCGCCCGTCCGATAATTCCCGGAGACCGAAAGTCAAACGGCATATCAATCACCTCTCCCGTGTGAGGGCCATGATCGCGTCCCATGAAGGCGCGCAAACGTTTGCGCGCCTTCATGGGACGCGCCTTCATGGGACGCGCATCGGCATACCGCAGGCACTCTCCATGCACGGATATCTTCCGCTGTGGAGGACCTTCCTCGAGCGCCTGGGTTTCGATGTCGTGCTCTCCGGGCCGTCGAGGGCCGACCACAAGGAGACCGGCATCCGCATCGCGAAATCCGATTTCTGCTTCCCGGTAAAGATGGCGCTCGCTCACGCGCGCGACCTTGCGGGGCGGCCGGGTACGGACGCGCTTTTCTATCCGACGGTGATCAGCGAGCGAAAGCAGGAAAGCGGTCTGCCGCGCATCTCCTGTCCCTATGTGATGTCCTTTCCATCACTGGCATCC
>JAGODA010000445.1 GCA_017998475.1 Spirochaetota bacterium
GGATTCCATCGTTAACTCGTTCATCCAGGACCTTCGCGCGGACAGGAAGAGGTTTATGGGCAACTTTCTCATAAGGGGGCTCAATACCGATATGCCCGGCGGCGATATCGTCGATACAGTCGGCAGGTTCGTGCAGAGCGTTAACGATCGGGCGCGTCTGGCTTCATCGGAGGCCGCGCCGGCCGTCGGTACTTCGCGCGAGGGGCCCGCCGCGCGTCTCCTCTACCGCATCGACGAGCGCCGGGTGTGGGTGGACGGCGAAATCCTCGGAGTGGATTCCGGCCCCGAATACGTCGTGCTCAGGGCGGGGGAGTTCTACCTGGACGGGTATTATACGAACAGAAATCTGAGAGAGGTCGACGGCAAGCTTAAAAACGCGATCGGCAGGGGGATCGCCACCCTCAAGTTCGACGCGGACACGCCAATCGTCATCAACATGCAGGAAGGCTGCGTTACCGATGCCAGCACCGCGGCGTCGCTCGCGCAGACCCTCGTCCACGACCTGGGCGGTTTCGTCAACATCCGCGTCAGCGTAAGCGGGGAGAACAGAAAGATACTGGAAAAATCGACCGGGTATAACCTGTTACGGGAGTACCTGAGGTTCGCGCAGGAGTCGTAAGACGGGCCGGTGCCGGCGTCAGCAGTTGCGCGTGGAGTAGCGCACCGCATCCTCGCCCACTATCCTAACCAGGCCGCTCATGAAGGAATCGCTCGGCGTGATGCCGAAGGTCTGGTGCGCGCGGACGATCTTCTCTTCCCCGCGCGCCTCGCGGATATGAAAGAACACCGGACACGCTCCGCGGTTCTCGACGATAACGCGCTTGATCTGGGAGAGCACCTCCTCGTCCACGCCGATCGGATCCAGCCTGATATGGATGGCCGCGATAGATTCCCGGCGCGTCTCCCTGAGCGACTTCACCTCGTTGACGATGATCTTCTTGGGCTTTTCGTTCTCGAACTCCACGCTGCCCTTCACCATTACGGGCTCCTCGGTGGAAACGAGCTTTTCGTATTTGGAGAGAACGTCCGGGAAAAAGAGGGCCTCTATCGCGCCCTCCATGTCCTCGAGCTTCCCCACGGCGAAGCGCTTTCCGTTTTTCGAGATGCGGGCCTTCAGGTCGCTCACGATGCCGACTATTGAAAACTCGCCCGAGTCCTGGCCGCCCGCAAGGGCGGAGATTCCGGTGCACGCGAATGTTTTAATTTCGCGCTCGTACTTGGCGAGCGGGTGCCCCGACACGTACACCCCCAGGACGTCCTTCTCGTGCTGGAGCTTGACGTTGTCGTGCCAGGGCTCGATCTCCGGGAGTTCGCCGGCAAGCCCGGAACGCGTACCGGAAGGCGCCGAATCGAAGAGGTTCCCCTGGCCCGACGCGCGGTCCTCCTGCAGGCGCCTGCCGCTTTCCAGCAGCATGTCGACGGAGTGGAAAAGCCGAGCGCGGACTGGGTGTATGGAATCGAAGGCCCCCGCGCGTACAAGCGACTCCATCGCGCCCTTATTGACCGCCATGAGATCGATCTCCTCCAGAAAATCGTCCAGGGTCGCGAAACGCTTTTTCCGCGCGCGCGCCTCCAGTATGGATTCGATCGCCTTCTCGCCGATGCCCTTGATGGCGGAGAGACCGAAGCGGATGCAGCCGTTCTCGGTGGTGAAGTCTTTCCTGCTGTGGTTGATGTCCGGAGGCAGTATGGTGATGCCGTTTTCGCGGCAGTCTCCCACGTACTTGATTATTTCATCCTGGTTGTCGGGCTGGTACGACAGGAGCGCCGCCATGTATTCCAGAGGATAGTGCGCCTTGAGATACGCCGTCTGGAAGGAGACGAGCGCATAGGCCGCGGAATGCGATTTGTTGAAACCGTAACGCCCGAACTTTTCGATCTGCTCGAAAATGCTCTGGGCGATCTTTACCGGGATTTTTTTGGATTCGGCCCCTTTGAGGAACTTGTCCTCCATCTGCTTGATGATCTCCGGGATCTTCTTGCCCATCGCCTTGCGGAGCTTGTCGGCCTCGGGCAGGCTGAAGCCGCCCAACACCTGAGAGATGAGCATGACCTGTTCCTGGTAAACGATGACGCCGAGCGTCTCCATGAGGATCGGCTCGAGAAGCGGGTGCTCGTAGCGCACCTTGTCCGGGTTGCGTTTCCGGGCGATGAAGTCGTCCACCATGCCGGCGTCGAGCGGCCCCGGCCGGTAGAGCGCGTTGACCGCGATGATGTCCTCGAACTTGGTGGGTCTGAGTTTGCGGAGGATGTTCTGCATGCCCGCGCTTTCAAGCTGGAACACCCCCTTGGTGTTCGCCCTCTGGAGCAGCGTGAAGGTAGCCGGATCGTCCAGGGGGATGGAATCGAGGTCGATCTTCACCCCGTGGTTTTCCTCGATATACTCCACGCAGCGCGTGATGATGCTCAGGTTCTTCAGGCCGAGAAAGTCCATCTTCACCAGGCCGGCGGCCTCAAGCGTCACCTTGTCGTACTGGGACGAGACGCTGCCGTCCTTCGTGTCCTTGTAGAGC
>JAGODA010000446.1 GCA_017998475.1 Spirochaetota bacterium
AAACCTGCAAGGGCCGCCCATTCCGCACCGCCGAAAAAAGCGGCGAACTCGGATGCCTTGTTTGCGGTCGATTTAAGATGGTCCATCAATAGATGTTGCCGCAACTGCCCATTATCCCCTAATACTAGATGCGCAATTATCGCATTATTAGCTTTTCCACTTTCCACCATCTGGTCTCCCATGGGGAAATTATACTTTTCAAACGCCCATTTTTATAGACGAAACAACGCCAGGAATTATCGGAACTTTGAGTAAATACGACCGGTTAATTTGCTATCATTTTGCTAAAATCTTTGAACTGATACAATTAATCATGATTGGTTATGAGCTCATACCTGAGTGCTCCCGGTTCCACCATCCTGCCATCCCCGCCCCGCGCAACCTACACCTTCATGGTCTACCTTCCGCGTACTGATTCGGAATCGGCGGGCAATGGCGGACATCTGTCTTTCTGTATGGCATAACGCACATCGGCCCCGAGCATAACGCCCGGGGCCGGCAATTCGCAACAACTATTTCGTGCATCCCCGTCACGCGGGGAATCCTCGAAATCCATTAGTCATCTGTAGGGGAAACACTTACAAAACCACCGCCCGCACCGGGCAGACAACGACAGGGGGCACCTGAGGGCGCCGGGCACCGATCATGATGGCCGTCCCGCAGATCTACCATCCCATCACCCCCCCGCCGTACAATACCAGTAGGCGAGCACCGCGATTCCCAGCGCGATCCGGTAATAGCCGAACGGCCGGAAGTTCCGCGTACTGATGAAGCGCATGAAGCCCGCGACCACCGCGAGCGCGACGGCGAAGGAAACGGAGAAGCCGACGGCCAGCGCCAAGGCCTCGCCGTTCGAGAGCACGAAGCCATGCCGTGCGAGCGCATAGGCCGAGGCCGCGACCATGGTGGGAACGGCCAGGAAGAACGAAAACTCGGCCGCTGCCACGCGCGAGGCGCCGAGCGCCATCGCTCCTATGATCGTGGCGGCCGAGCGCGAGACGCCCGGCACCATGGCCACGCACTGGATGAGGCCGACGAGGAAGGCCGTGCCGCAACCGATCCCGCCGACCGAGCGGATGCGCGAACCGCCGTTGCCCCTCCGGTCGACGGCGACCAGGACCGCGCCGCCGGCGACGAGCGCGACAGCCACCACGATATGATTGAAAAGCCTGGCCTCCACGTACTCCCCGGCGAGGGTGCCTATCACGATCGCCGGCACCAGGGCCACCGCCGTTTTCATCCATATATCCCACGCCGCGTTTTTCTCCGCCGACGACGCGGAAGCGCCGAAGGGGAACAGGCGGCGGCGGAAATACACCACCACCGCGAGGACCGCGCCGAGCTGGATGAGGATCTTGAACGAGTTCGCGAAGTCGCCGCCGAATCCGATGAAATCGTTCACTATGATGAGATGCCCGGTCGAGCTTATCGGCAGGAACTCCGTTACGCCCTCCACAACGCCGAGCACGGCCGCCTTGAGTAGATCGTTCATGGTTCAGTGTCCTTTCAGTCCGCAGGGCGATCAGGCGTTCTCGAGCGCACGGAACGCGTCGATGAGCTCGTCGACCAGCCGTTCGAAATGGCGGATGGCGTTTTCTATCGGCCCGGGATTTCGCATGTCGACCCCCGCCTGGATGAGCTCGTCGATGGGGAACATGGTCCCGCCGAGCGACAGAAAGCGCAGGTAGCGCTCGCGAGCCCGCGCGTCGCCGGAGAGCACCTTCTCAGCGAGCGCGAGCGCCGCCGAAATGCCCGTGGCGTACTTGTAGACGTAGAAGGCCGAATAGAAGTGCGGGATGCGCAGGCACTCCAGCGAGAGAGCGTCGTCGATGACGATCGAGTCGCCGAAGTAATCCTCAAGGAGGCCGCGGTACACGCCGCGCACCGTTTCGAGCGTGAGCGGGTCGTTCTTCTCGACCAGCTCGTGCGAAAGCTTTTCGAACTCGGCGAACATGGTCTGGCGGAAGAGCGTTCCGCGGATGTCGTCGATCTCGCGGTTGAGGATGTAGGCGCGCATGCGCGCGTCGCCGGAGTATTTTTCGAGCAGGTAGGCGCTCAAAAGCGCCTCGTTGAATGTGGAGGCCACCTCGGCCACGAAGATGGTGTATTCGTGATAGTGATAGGGCTGCGCCTTCGCCGAGTAGTGAGAGTGCATGGAGTGCCCGGCCTCGTGGATGAGGGTATAGAGGCTGTTGATGGTGTCGTCGCGGTAGTTTATGAGGATATACGGCGGCGAGTCGTAACAGCCCGAGGAGTAGGCGCCGCTGCGCTTTCCGCGGTTTTCGTAGCGGTCCACCCATCCGCCCAGAAGCCCCGCCCGGAGCGTCTTCGTATAGTCCTCGCCGAGCGGCGCGAGCGCGGCCACGCAGGTCTCCACCGCCTCCTCGTAGCTCATGGAGAAGGGAACGTCCGATACGATGGGCACGTAGGTGTCGTAGAAGTGCAGGTCGGGAAGCCCGAGGGCCTCTTTCCGGAACGCGAGGTACTTGAAAAGCGGCGCACTGTTATTC
>JAGODA010000078.1 GCA_017998475.1 Spirochaetota bacterium
CGGCCATGGATCCCCCTCCTCCTCTGATCTGTCACCTGCGAAACCTACCGGTTCTCGGCCCGCCCGTCCGACTCGAGCAGCCTGAAGGCCATGCTGAACGAAAAGTACGCGCCGGCCCTCGTTCCGGCCAGCGAAATCGTCTCAATCCTGTTCACCAGGCCGGCGATGTGCGGCCCGGCGTTATAGGTCAGGAACATGAGGAGGGCCTTCATGTAGCTTTCTTTCTCCACGCGAAGATACGAAAGCATAAAGGCGCCCGGGTCCGGATTGCCGAAAAGACCGGCGGCCGGGGTCGATTTACCGGAATCGGAGGCGAGCACCTCCCTCAGAAACTCGGTATTGTTGGCAACGAACAGCCCCCTCTCCGCGGCCAGCACGCTTATCCTGTTGCCGCGCTTGTCCTTGAACCAGAACGAGGGGACAGCGTCTATGCGCTCCTCGCCGAAGGCGCCCTGGTCGGTGTTTTTTTCCTTTACCGCGCCGCGGAGCTTTTTCATGAGCGCCGCGGACTTCGCTTTGTCGGCCATCGGCACGAACATGACGAAATTGTCGAGCGTCCCGGCGATTTTCGCCTTGCGCATGACGACGTTGAAATAACCGCCGAACCAGGGCAGGAAGTCCGCGTCGAGGTCGACGCCGAGCGAGGCGCCCGTGTCCTTCTTGAACTTGGCGTATTGCGCGCACATCTGCGCGAATTCGGCCGAGCGGGCGTTCTTTTCGCAGAACGCGTCCAGGGCCTTCATGTCGAACGAGACGTAGTGATAGGCCAGCGGGTCGGCGGCGGACAGGGTGTATTCCGGAAGCCCGGGGCGGAAGAGCTCGGAGAGGAGCGCCGTCGAAGGGCTCGCCCCGGCAAGCGCGAGGCCGAAGTCGAGCGATATGCCGTCCTTCGTCCGCGCGAAACCCGCCGCCATGTACTCGAAGAAGTCGGACCGCGCTCCCATCATCGACAGCGTGTCTCCGCCGGGGGCCTTGCGCTCCGTCTTGCCGTTCTGCTTTTCGGTCTGGTCCGAATCCCCGTCAGGCGCGTCGCCGGAGTCTTCGTCACCCCGGGATCCCTTTTTCCCGCGGCGTTCCTCGCCGATCTGCTTGATGAAGGTTTTTGTGATATACAGGTCCAGGTCGTTGCCCGGGCGCTTTTTGGCGAAGTACTCCGCGAACAGGGGCTCGGACGCGAGCGAGGAGGCGTCAGTATCGAGCACGGAGGTGATGATGTCCTGCGAGGAGGCGACGACCAGATAGCCTCTCGTGCCGGTAAAGAACACGTCATTCATCATCCGGTACACGGCGTGGTTTCCCTGGCGGCTTACCGCCGGATGGAGATCGAGACCGGGCCTGTCGCGGTTCGCTTTCTTCAACACCTCGACGAAGCGCTGGGGAAAGGTCCTGTCGTTTTTTACCGGCACCAGGATCATTATGCGCTCGGACTCCTTCGGGGCGTTCAGGTAGGCCATCGCCGCCGGGCGGCCGGTATCAATGTCCGCCCGCGCGAGGGAGGCGGCGTCGAGCACGTCCACGCCGGTCTTCGCCTTAAAGTCGGCCCTCCAGGCCTCTATTTTCTTCGCGTTCTGCGCGGGAAGCAGGTTCTCGATAAAATAGCGGGCCGCCGGCGCCGCGCTCGAAAGGCGCGAGGTCTGCATGAACATGATGGCCGACGAAGGCACCAGGCCGGCCGGACCATCACCCGCCGAAGGGGCCTGCGCAACCGTTGACGAGGCCGCCAGCGTCAGTACGAGCACCGCCGTGATGGCGCAGGGTATCCGGCCGCGTTTACGCCGAGATTCAGATCGCATACACTCTCTCCATTTATGCGGCGCGTCCCGGCGGCGGAACATCCGCGCGTCCGGCCGTTTCGCCGGAAGGGGGGGCCCGGCCCGGCGAAACGGCGCCGTGTTATCGATATAATACAGTTTGCCCCGTTAAGTGCAATAAAAATATCCTGTATACCGGAAGCCATCGAAGCGCGCCGGTCAACACGAAAACCGAGTGCGCGGCGGCGCGCGACGCGTCTGAAAATAAAATTTGACTGCGCCGCGCGCCCGCGTAGAATGCGCACTGAAATCGCGCGACGTCCGCGCGCCCCAGGAGAACACCCGATGGACAGCGTTCCCATACAGCGAAGCTACGAGGAGATAAACGAAAAGATCCGCCAGGGCAAGGCGGTGGTGCTTCGCGCCGACGAGATGACCGAGCTGGTATCGTCGGAGGGGGTGAAGAGCGCCTTCAAAAAGGTCGACGTTGTGACCACCGGCACGTTCGGGACCATGTGCTCGTCGGGCGCGTTCATCAATTTCGGCCACACCCGGCCCAAAATGAAGGCCACGAACGTGTGGCTGAACGACGTGGAGGCTTACGGCGGCCTGGCCGCGGTCGACATTTACCTTGGGGCCACGCAGGTGCAGGAGGACGATCCCCTCAACAAAGTGCACCCGGGGCAGTTTCGCTACGGCGGCGGGCACGTCATAGAGGACCTTATAGCCGGACGCCCGGTAAAACTTCGCGCCAAATCGTACGGCACGGACTGCTATCCGCTCCGCGAATACGAGACGACCGTCACCATCCGCGACCTGCGCGACGCCTTTCTGTACAATCCGCGCAACGCCTACCAGAACTACAACTGCGCGGTGAACCTCTCGAAGCGGACTATTTACACGTACATGGGCATACTCCGCCCCAACATGGCAAACGCGACCTATTCAAGCGCCGGCCAGCTATCGCCGCTGCTCAACGATCCGTACTACTGGACCATCGGCGTCGGCACCCGGATATTCCTCGGCGGCGCCGCGGGCGTGGTGAGCTGGCGCGGAACACAGCACAACCCGAACGCGCCGCGGGGCGAAAACGGCGTGGTCCGCGAGGGCGCCGGAACGATCGCCGTGACGGGGGACATGAAAGAGATGTCGGCCGAATTTATCCGCGGGGCATCGCTTGTGGGCTACGGCTGCTCGCTGATGGTGGGCCTTGGCGTCCCCATCCCGATCCTCAACGAGGAGCTCGCGCGCTTCACCGGCGTCTCGGACCGCGACATCGTCTGCCAGGTGGTGGACTACGGCATCGATTACCCCAACGCCATAAACCGCGCGCTGGGCGAGACGAGCTACGCCGAGCTGAAAAGCGGCCGCATCGATGTGCAGGGCAAAACCATACCGGCGGCGCCGCTGTCGAGTTATCCGATGGCGCTCCGGGTGGCGGAGAACCTGAAATCGTGGATACGCGACGGCGGCTTCACCCTGGGAGTGCCCCAGGTGACGCTTCCCACCGCCCCGTTTCCGGCGGTCTGATGGGCCGCGCCGGGCACTTCTACCGGGAATTTTCCGGAACACGACGCTGGACGAGCTTCCGCGTGAAGGTGGAGACGAGCGACATCTACGTACGGGCGTACGGCGATTTTTCGGAGGTGATGGGAGGGCTCGTCGAGGAAGCGCGCCGCGCCGTGCGGTCGCAGATCGAACGGCAGGAATCTTTCCTTACCTCCTTCGACCCGGTGCCGCGGATGAAGGACGCGCACCCGGTCGTTGAGGCCATGTACCGCGCGTCGGAGGCCGCGGGCGTGGGCCCGATGGCGGCCGTTGCTGGAGCGATCGCCGAGTACGCCGGAAGGGCCCTGCTGGAACGCTCGCCCGAGGTGCTGGTCGAGAACGGCGGCGATATCTGGCTTTCCGCGCGCGAAGCCGTTACCCTGGCCGTCTACGCGGGAGGGTCGCGCTTTACCGGGAACCTTGGCATACGGATGGCCCCCGAAAGCACCCCGGCCGGGGTATGCACCTCGTCGGGCCGGGTGGGCCCCTCCTTCTCGTTCGGACGGGCCGACGCGGCGACCGTCATCGCGCGCGACGCGGCCCTGGCCGACGCCGTAGCGACCGGGGCCGCAAACAGGGTGCGCGGCGAGGAGGACCTGGAAGCGGCCGCGGAATACGCCATGGCGGTCCCCGGCGTGAGCGGGGTCCTTATCATGCGGGGTGACCGTATGATCGCGCAGGGAGATGTGGAGCTATCCAGGCTGTAAGACCGCGCCGAGGCGGCACCGAGTACCGGACAGGAGAACATCATGGCATCGAAAAACGTGCTTCTCATATTCAAACAGAACATCATGTACCGCCCGATAATTTACCGCCTGGCGACCGAATACGGCATAATCTTCAACGTGCTCGAGGCGAAGATACTCCCCAAACAGGAGGGAAGGCTCATCCTGGAGCTTTCGGGGGCCGACGAGGACCTCGCGCGCGGCATCGCCTACCTGGAGGAGGAGCTCGTGCAGGTCGAGGTGCTGGCCGACAAGATGCACCGGGACGAGGAGCGCTGCGTGGACTGCGGCGCCTGCACGGCAGTATGCCGCACCGACGCGCTGGCCATCGACCGTGCCACGATGGAAGTACGCTTTCACCCGGAACGCTGTGTCGCCTGCGGGCTCTGCATCCTCGCCTGCCCGGTAAAGGCCATGTCGGGCGTGTCCATCGACAACGACAACGAAATATTGTGAGTACCTCCGGCCGGCTATTTTAAAAAATCCTTAAATACCTCAAATTTTTCCTGCTCCCTGTTGACGATTCGTCGGGTCATTAGTATATTAATACCGTTAGCACTCACCAGTATAGAGTGCTAACAAAAGTCTCTGTAAGAGGAGGTTCGCTATGAAATGGGGTTTAACAAGGCGTAATGAGCAGCCCGACTGGGGCGTTGACTCCTTCCGAAAGGAGATCAATCAGCTTTTTAACGACTTCTTCTCCATAGGCCCTTCCTCTTTGTCTGAAAGCGGATGGATGCCCACCGTGGACGTGGAAGAGGATGACAGGGAAGTTCGCATAAGGGCCGAGATTCCCGGCATAGAGGAGAAGGACCTGAGCGTAACGCTCGAAAACGACGTGCTTACCATAGCCGGGGAGAAGAAGGAGGAAAAGAAGGAAGAGAACCGGAGGTACGTGATTTCCGAGCGACGATTCGGCTCGTTTCATCGCGCAATCCGGCTTCCCGAGGGAATCGACAGGGAGAAGATCGAGGCCGGCTTTAAAAACGGCGTGCTTAAGATCACCATACCCCGCGTCGAAGCGCCCGAGAAGAAACGCGTGAAGATCGCGCTTAAATAAACCGCAAAGGTTAAGTATGCCGCAAAGGAGGAAGGCAATGTATACCACCTACGATGTTTTCGACGAAATGGTCCACCTGAGAGACCTCGTGGACCGGTTTTTCACCGAGGCGCCGGGCCTCAGGAGAAACGTGGAGTATCCCTACGTCAATCTGAAGGAGAACAACGACGAGGTGATAATTACCTCGCTGCTGCCCGGCGTAAAGGCCGACTCGCTCAACATTCAGCTGATCGACAACAGCCTGGTGCTCGAGGGCGAGAAGAAGAGCGACGTGCAGGACAAACCGTACATCCGCAAGGAGCGCGTTTTCGGCAGGTTCCAGAAGGCCGTGCGGCTCCCCTACCGGGTAGACGGGGATAAAATCGAGGCGGTGCTTAAGGACGGGATACTGACGGTAAAACTCGCCAAGGCCGAAGAGGCCAGACCGAAGAAGATCGAGATACGGTAAAGGAGGTATCATCATGGCCAACGAGGTAAAGAAGATGAGAAAGGACGCGTACAACTGCGAGGAGTGCGTCATCGTTCCGCCCGCGGACATATACGAGACCGCCGAGGAGTTCGTAATCAAGGCTGACATGCCCGGCATCCGCAGGGAGGACCTGGACATCACCCTGGAGAAGAACCAGCTGGACATATACGGAAGGGTGGACGAGGCGCTGACGAACGAGGAGAATCTCAAATACGGCGAATACCGTCTCCACAACTATCACCGTACGTTCGTGGTGGGGGACGGAATAGACAGGGAGAAGATAAACGCGACGCTCGACAACGGCGTGCTGACGCTGACACTGCCCAAGAGCGAGAAGCTGAAACCCAGAAGGATCGAGATAAAAGCCGAGGCCTGAGAATCCGCCATCCCGCCCTCCCCTTCCGGTCCACGACCGGCCCCAGGGGAGTGGCGGGATTTTTATTTACATCACCACAGAAAGTCCGATTTTAGCGGTCGCGAGGCCCAGAGCGCAGCCCGTGAGAACGTCGGTGGGATAGTGAACCCCGTTATAGACCCGCGAGAACCCGACCATGGCGGCCCACAGATAGAGCGGAGCGGCCCAGAGAGGATACTGCGAGGCGATCACCGTGGCCATAAGAAAGGCCCCGGCCGTATGCCCCGAGGGAAAGCTGAAGCGGTCCGGCGGGTCCACGAGAAAGCGCACCCCCTGCACCATCGCCCCCGGCCTTTCCCGCTTTACCAGGTGTTTTACCGCCTTCTGGATTAAAAGCTCGATCGCGAAGGCCAGCGCGCCCGCGGCGATAAGTCGCGCGCCGATACCGGAATCCGCCGCCAGAAGCGCCGCCGCGAAGAGGGCGTAGAGATGGCCGTCGCCGCTTCTGGAGGCATTGCGCATCAGCGAATCCATGAAGCGCTTACCGGTGTAAAAGGCGATCTTTCGCGAGAGCCGCGCGTCGAACGAGTAGACGTTGTCGACCAGTACCCTGATCATTGTTCACTTCCTTTTCACTTATTACCGTATTCTCGGAGGAAACAAAGCGCGGCGGGATGATGGGAGTATCAACAATCCATGAAGATTCCGTGAATTTTAAAGGCCGCCCGATTCGGCGATTTCCCGCCTCTTCCGGGCGGAAAACCCATTACTCGCGCGAGAGCATGACCGCGTCCCCGACATCGTCGATGGGCGCCAGGCGCACCTTCACCCGGTCGGAAAGAGCCGTTTCGATTTTATAGCCGCAGTAGTCCGGCTGCAGGGGAAGCTCCCTGTTGCCGCGGTCGACCAGCACGAAGAGCCGTATTGCGCGCGGGCGCCCGAAGCTCATGAGCGTCTCGAGCGCGGCCTTGGTGGTGCGCCCCGTGAAGATGACGTCGTCGACCAGAAGAATTGTGCGGTTGGAGATGTTGAATTCGATGCGCGTCTCTTTAATGGCCGGAAGCACCCCGCGCGTCGCGAGATCGTCGCGGTAAAAGGTGATGTCGAGGATGCCGCTGTCGATCTTCCTCCCTGAAAGCTCCTCCAGGCGGGCGCGGAGACGGTTGGCGAGCTCCACCCCCCTGGTCTGCACGCCCACGATGGCGAAGCGCTCGAGGTCCTTTACCTCGCCGAGCAATTTTTCGGCGATCTCGTCGATTATCCGGCGTATGTCGCCGGCGGACAGAAGGATCGTATCGTTCATGGCGCAGTCACACCTCCGCGTGATATTCCTGTATGGAGCGCACCGACAGGTCCCTGTTCCTCCTCACCTCCAGGAGCCCCTGCACCGCGGCCTTGGCCCCCGCGATGGTGGTGATGATGGGCACGCGGAAGCGGAGAGCCGCCTGGCGGATGGAAAAGGCATCGTGCTTTGGTATCTTTCCCGTCGGCGTGTTAATGATGAGGTCGATCTCATCGTTCTTCACCAGGTCGATGATATTGGGCCGCCCCTCGCTCACCTTGTAGACGCGCTCGCAGTGGATGCCGTGTTCGTTGAGGAATCGCGCGGTCCCCTCGGTGGCCACAAGCCGGAAGCCGTGCTCGTGGAGCAGGCGCATCTCGGGGAGCAGGGACTCCTTCGAGACGGGATTGATGCTGAGGAAAATGGCACCCTCGAGCGGCAGGGTCTCTCCGGCCGCCATCTCGGCCTTGTAGAACGCCTCGCCGAAATGCGCCGCGATCCCCATCACCTCCCCCGTCGATTTCATCTCGGGGGTGAGGACGGTATCGGTCCCCGGAAACTTGTTGAAGGGCAGGACGGCCTCTTTCACGCTGATGTGCGAAGGGGCCTTTCTCTTTTCGAGGCCGAACTCCGCAAGCCGGCGCCCCAGCATGAGCTTCGCCGCGATCTTGGCCAGCGGCAGTCCCGTGGCCTTGGAGACAAAGGGCACCGTGCGCGAGGCGCGCGGGTTGACCTCGAGCACGTAGAGCGTTCCGTCCTTGATCGCGAACTGGATGTTGAGCAGCCCCACCACCGCAAGCTCGCGGGCGAGGGCCGTGGTGGCCCGGGTGATCTCGCCGATCATGGCCTCGTCGATTGAAAGCGGGGGGATGATGCAGGCCGAGTCGCCCGAGTGCACGCCCGCCTGCTCGATGTGCTCCATGATGGCGCCGATGTGCACGTCGGTTCCGTCGGAGAGCGCGTCCACGTCGATCTCGATGGCGTCCTCCAGGAAGTCGTCGACGAGGATGGGATGCTCGGGCGAGAGCTGCACGGCGGTGTTGATGTATTCGATGAGGCTCTTTTCGTCGTAGATGATGCTCATGGCGCGGCCGCCGAGCACATACGAGGGACGAACGAGAATGGGATAGCTTATGCGTCCGGCGACGGCAATGGCTTCCTCCTCGGTAAAGGCGATGCCGTTGTCGGGCTGGTGGAGTCCGAGCTTCCTCACCACCTCGGCAAAGCGCTCGCGGTCCTCGGCGCGGTCTATCGAATCGGGCGACGTGCCTATGATCCGCACGCCGTTCTCCTCGAGCATGCGCGCCAGGCGCAGCGGGGTCTGGCCTCCGAACTGCACGATGACGCCGTCGGGGTTCTCCCTTCTATATATGTGAAGTATGTCCTCGAGCGTGAGCGGCTCGAAGTAGAGGCGGTCCGACGTGTCGTAGTCGGTGGAGACGGTCTCGGGGTTGGAGTTCACCATTATGGATTCCACCCCTTCCTCGCGCAGGGCGAAGGAGGCGTGGCAGCAGCAGTAGTCGAATTCTATGCCCTGGCCTATGCGGTTGGGGCCCCCTCCCAGTATCATGACCTTTCGTTTCTCGGTCCTTCGCGACTCGTCCTCGTCGTCGTAGGCGGAGTAGTAATAGGGCGTATAGGCCTCGAACTCCCCGCCGCAGGTGTCCACCAGCCTGAAGCCGGGGAGTATGCCGTTCGCGAACCGGAACTCGCGTACTTCCCGCTCCCGCCGCTTGAGCGCCTTCGAGAGGTCCTTTTTCGCCGGGACGCCGAGCGCGTGCAGGGCGTCGATCTCGTCCCTGCCGGCAAGATAGCCGAGCTGCATGTCCGAAAAGCCGAGCATCTTCATAACGCGTATCGAATCGGCCTTAAAGCCCTCTCCGGCGTACGACCGCGCGAATTCCCGTCCGGCCTGAACGATCTCCCGGAGCTGTTCCAGGAACCAGGGGTCGATTCCGGTGAGTCGCTGGACGCGTTCCACCTCCCAGCCGAGCTCCAGAGCCTTGTACACGTAAAAGATGCGGTCCTCGCGCGGCGTAACCAGCGCCCGCTCGATGAGGTCGTCCCGCGGGCGTTCCGGAAGGCCCTTCAGCGTATCGTCGAGCTTCATGTTGCCGTCCATGCCGAAACCGAAGCGGTCGATCTCGAGCGAGCGCAGCGCCTTCTGCATGGACTCCTTGAAGGTTCGGCCTATGGACATGGCCTCGCCGACCGATTTCATCTGCGTCCCCAGGCGCGTGTCGGCCCCCTCGAACTTCTCGAAGGCCCAGCGCGGGATTTTAACCACGACGTAGTCGATGGTCGGCTCGAAGCACGCCGGGGTTTCGCGCGTGATGTCGTTCGATATCTCGTCCAGGGTGAGCCCCACGGCGAGCTTGGCCGCGATCTTGGCGATCGGAAAGCCCGTGGCCTTCGAGGCGAGCGCGGAGCTTCGGCTCACGCGCGGGTTCATCTCGATGACGATCATGCGGCCGTCGGCGGGATTGACGGCGAACTGAATGTTCGAGCCGCCGGTGTCGACGCCGATCTCGCGGATTATCCGGATGGCGGCGTCGCGCATGTGCTGGTACTCGCGGTCGGTGAGCGTCTGCTGGGGGGCGACGGTGATGGAGTCGCCCGTGTGCACTCCCATGGGGTCCAGGTTTTCAATGGAGCAGATGATGACGACGTTGTCGCGCGTGTCGCGCATCACCTCAAGCTCGTACTCCTTCCAGCCGATGACCGACTCCTCCAGAAGCACCTGGCTGATCGGCGACTCGTCCAGCCCCTTGCGCACCAGGTCCACGAAGTCCTCGCGATTGTAGACGATGTTGCCGCCGCTGCCGCCGAGGGTAAAAGCCGGGCGGATGATGAGGGGAAGCCTGATCCGCTCGAGCACCGCCAGCGCCTCGTCGATCGATGAGGCCAGGCCCGAGTCGGGGACCTCCAGTCCGATTTTGATCATCGCCTTCTTGAAGAGGTCCCGGTCTTCCGCCTTGCGTATGGAATCAACCCCCGCGCCGATGAGCTTCACGCCGTACCTGTCGAGGACGCCGTTGTCGGCGAGAGCGAGCGCCGTATTGAGCGCCGTCTGCCCGCCCACCGTGGGGAGCACGGCGTCGGGACGCTCGCGCTCGATGATCTTCTCGACCACCGCGGGGGTGATGGGCTCGATGTAGGTGCGTTCCGCGAGCTCCGGGTCGGTCATGATTGTCGCCGGGTTGGAGTTGATGAGGACCACGGAGTAGCCCTCCTCACGGAGGGCCTTGCAGGCCTGCGAGCCGGAGTAATCGAACTCGCACGCCTGGCCGATGACGATCGGGCCCGAGCCGATTATAAGTATCTTCTTGATGTCGTCTCTTTTCGGCATTCAATACCTCAAAAATTAGAGCAATGGTCGCGGAGGCCGGCGGGTCGTGACATTTAGGAAAAATCTAAAGAATAAAGTAAAGGGAAAAACATTCTGTCAATTACAAATATGTTAAATAATGTTCGCGTAATTTTTTCCGGGAACGCCGCACAAAAAAACCTTTTAAAAGACTGGACAAAAACGGACTCCCCGCCTACCATGCGGTAAACTTCAGCAAGAGAAGCGCTTGTTGCGTGGAAATCACTGCTGCCGGGAAGGAACATGAAAGCACTATTTATCGGGCAGACGCGGGTGCGTGAAATCGATCTACTGGAGCATGGTTTCGACGAAGAGTTTCTCAAGCTGATGAGCGAGTTCAAGATCCTCGAATCGCATGTCATTTATTTTTCGGCCGGCGACTCCAAAATAAAAGAGATTCTCGTAAAGAAGGAGCCATCCTACTCGGTCTGACCCCTTGAGCCGCCCGCGACACCCCGGGCGGCCGCCGGATGATTCCGGACGACCGCCCCCCGCGACGTTCAACCCCCGTTACGCCTTCTGATACCCGACTGACGCGAGCGAATCCTTTATCTCGTCCAGTATCACAGGATCG
>JAGODA010000079.1 GCA_017998475.1 Spirochaetota bacterium
GGCGGCGAGCACGGTGGGGGGGGGCATCGTGGAGCGCGCCGAGGACGGGGAGGACGGCGATTGCGTGGTGGTTCAGGGGAGCGACCGCCGTTTGAAAAACGCGACCACCATGACGAAGGGAATAGTTGAGCTGGCGGAAGACGGCGAGGACGCAGCCGGTGTGGTGGTACAGGGTAACGACCGGAGACTGAAAAGCGCCACCGAGGACGCTCCCGGGATTGTGGTTCTGGCCGCTGACGGCGAGTTCAGGAAGGGGGCCGTGCTTCAGTCAGACGACACGCGGCTTTCCGATCCGCGCGAGCCGCTCCCCCACACGCACAACTACGCGCCGCTGGTGCACGCGTATTCGAGCCATTCCGGCACGATACGCATCAGCGAAAAGTGCAGCGAGGCGTTCACCGGAGTGACGCCCCCGTCGGACGCCTCGGCCGTGGTATATGCGAGGAACGAGTCCCCCGGCGAGGGCGCGATAGGAGTACTGGGTATCGCGGCGATGGGCCGGGAAATCCCGCAGCGCTCGTGGGGCGTGCTCGGTCACGGCGCGTTCGCCGGGGTCCGCGGCCAGTCGGTGGGAGCGGACGGGGAAGGGCCGCGCGGCTGCGGCGTGCTTGGCGTTTCGCGCTTCGGAGCGGGTGGGGTTTTCGCCAGTGAACACGCCCCTTCGCTTGTCGTCGACGGATACGGCTCGATTGGAGAGTACGACGACACGGTGAACCTGGTGGGCAACGGCGAGGCGCTCCTGGTGCGGGGTTCTTCAGAGTTTCTCGGCAGGGTGCGCATCCACAACCGCAGCAGGGAGGGATCGTTTCCGGTCAACATCGTCGAGATGTTCGAGGTGGACGATATCGACTACATATCCCCGGGGGACATCCTCACCGTAAGCGCGCTCGGGGGCGGACAGCTGTCGCGCTCGAGCGGTGCGTACATGCGTTCGGTTATCGGGATCGTTTCCGGGAACCCGACGCTCGTCTTCGATAATACGGGAGCGTCGCGCAAGGCCTACCCCGTGGCTCTTTCCGGCAGGGTGCTCTGCAAAGTCGACGCGCGCAACCGGCCGATACGGCCGGGTGACCTGATTGTAACCTCGGAAACGCCTGGATGCGGCATGGCGGGCGAGATCGATTCGTTCGCGAAAATCGGCACGGTAATAGGAAAGGCGCTTGACGGTCTTTCAGAGGGCATGGGGACCATTCCTGTCTTCGTGACACATCTGTAAGCGTCGAAGGCGGACCATCAGGGTCCGCCTTCGTTTTGACGCGCGTGCTCCCGCGCGGTGCTTCGCGGAGTGAAGCGGTTCAGGGTTGCAGGCGTTTCAGGATTTCCAGCTCGGTACGGCTGAAAACTTCTTCCTGGTATTTGTTGACATCCCTGGCGAGCTCCCTGCCGACATAGGTTATCTTCCGGCTGTACGGTTTCTTTTCATACTGGTCGACCCACATGACGACGACGGTTTTTTCCGACTCCCATATCCGCGCACCCTGGTTGTTTTTGAGTGTCTCCCCGGTGAACGGGCCGTACTGGTCCTGAATGCGCCTGTTCACCTCGTCCATCGCGAGGTAGGGAAAGCGCACCGCCACGTAATACAGCCGGGGTTCGGCCTCGGCCGCGGCGGTCTCGCCGGTCCCGGCGGCGGGGGCCGATTCGCGCACGAAGAAACCGTACAGGTATTCGATATCGCCGTCCCTGGAGGTGATTATTTTCTTTTCGTCGGTGTATGTTATCTTGCCGAGCACGTTGTTCTTCACCGAGTTCAGTGAGTCACCCCATCGGGTCTTGTTGAAGCCTTCGATCGACCTGGCCGCAGTTTTAACCGGCTCCTTGGGGCCCGCGGCCTCTTTGGCCGGCGGCGGAGCGGTCCTGCGCGCGGGGGCAGTCTGGGCGAAAAGCGATGCGCATGCCGCAAGAACGCATACCGCCAGGAATCCCTCGATGAATCGTTTCATGGTGTGAATCCTCGCTGTAAGATGTCGCGGGCCTTCATGGTGCCCGTGACGGGACATGGGGCGCCTTGATTCATTATCGGACGCGCCGGGCAAATTATGAAAGGTATTAATTGCCCCCGCGCCGGTCAATTTGTATTGACATACGCCCCGCGGTGCGGTATTTAGAAAGGGTGTTGCTGCGATTAAAGAGGAGGAACTATGGCTGGTATCCTTGAGGTTAACGACGGAAATTTCAACAAAGAGGTCCTGGAGGCGTCGGGCAAGGTGCTGGTGGATTTCTGGGCCCCGTGGTGCGGTCCATGCAGGATGCAGACGCCCATACTCGAGCGTCTCGCGCAGTCCGGGACGATCAGCGCGAAAATAACCAAGCTCAATACCGACGAGAATCCGCAGATCGCCCAGAAATACGGAATCAGTTCGATCCCCACGCTGATTCTCTTTGCCGACGGCAACGAGACGGAGCGGATGATAGGCGTTCAGCCGGAAAACGTGCTGAGCCAGAAGCTTAAATAGGCGGTCCCGCCGGTCCCCGGTTCAACCATCCCCGGTTCGCTATTCTCCATGAGAGCGGTAGTACAGCGGGTGTTACAGGCCGGCGTCGAGTGTGACGGCTCGGCGGTGGCCTCGATAGGCAGGGGCATGCTCGCGCTCGTCGGCTTTCACCGCGACGATACGGACGCGGACTGCGAGTACATTGCCGGCAAGCTGTTGGGCCTCAGGATCTTCGACGACGACTCCGGAGTGATGAACCTCACCCTGTCGGAGACGGGAGGCGGCCTGCTGCTCGTGTCGCAGTTCACGCTGTACGGGGACGCGCGAAAAGGAAGGCGTCCTTCGTATTCGGAGGCCATGGCGCCGGCTCCCGCCCGTGAAATGTTCGATCGTTTCGTGGAACGCTGCCGGGCCCTCCACCCTGTCGTGGAGCGGGGGGTGTTCGGGGCGGAGATGATGGTTTCCCTGGTCAACTGGGGGCCCGTCACAATACTGCTGGACAGCGCCCGGCTTTTTTAATACAGGTCCGAGGCGCGGGATAGTGCGTAAATAATGAAAATAGTGCTTACAGGACCCAAATGCTCGGGTAAGAGCACCATCGGAGGGCGGCTGGCCGAAATCCTCGGCCTGCCGTTCGTCGAGACCGACTCGCATCTCGAAGACCGCTATTGCGCGGAAACAGGCGATCGGCGGAGCTGCCGCGAAATATGCGCCGATGAGGGTGAGGCCTCCTTCCGGGCCCGCGAGGCCGACGCCGCCACCGACATCGCCGCGCGCGACTGGTGCGTGGTCGCCACGGGCGGCGGCACCATGCTCGATCCCGAAACCCGTTCTCTTCTCGTGTCGGGCTCCATGCTGGTGCTCATCAAGGCCCCCGTTCACCTGCTCTGGGAGCGCATGCAGAAAACTGGCCTGCCTCCCTTCCTCCGCTGCGCGGACGGCCTTTCGGAGTACCAGGAGCGGGTGCGGCGGCTCTATGAGGCGACCGCGCATCTGGCGGACATCGTCTTTACCGTTACCTCCGAAAACGAGGGCGAGGCGCATCTGCTCCTGGCGGATCGGATCGCGGAGGCCACCCTGCGTCGCATGCGCTCGCCGAGCTCCTTCGGCGAGGTGGTGCGCGTAACGACCTTCGGCGAGAGCCACGGGCCCGCAGTGGGGGCCGTACTCGACGGGGTGCCTCCGATGGTGGAGATCTCCGAGGCGGACATCCAGCGCGAGCTCGACCGCCGCCGTCCCGGGCAGAGCGCCGTGACGACGCCGCGTTCCGAGGAGGACCGCGCGCACATCCTCTCGGGCGTTTTCGAGGGGAGGACGACCGGCGCTCCGATCTGCGTGCTGGTGTACAACAGGGACCAGGACCCGTCGAAATACGAGGCGATCCGCGAGGTGTTCCGGCCCGGGCACGCCGACTTCACTTTCTGGAAAAAATACGGCATCCGCGACCACAGGGGAGGCGGCCGTTCCTCCGGCAGGGAGACCGCCGGGCGCGTGGCCGCCGGGGCCGTCGCGAGGAAGATCCTCGCGGAACGGGGCATAACGATCACCGCCTTCGCCCAGGAAATCGCCGGTGTGCGGGGAGAGGTCGAGGACCTCGATTTTATCGAGCGCAATCCCGTGCGCGCGGCCGACCCCGCCGCCGCCGGACTGATGGAGGAGGCCGTGCTTCGAGCACGGGCCGATAAGGACTCGGTGGGCGGGGTGGTGAAGCTCATCGCGCGGGGGGTGCCCGCGGGGCTGGGCGATCCGGTCTTTTTCAAGATGGATGCCCGGCTGGCGATGGCGATCTTCTCGATCGGCGCGGTGAAAGGCGTCGAGATCGGTTCGGGTTTCGACGCGGCGCGGATGCGCGGGAGCGAGAACAACGATCACATGCGCGACGGCGCGTTTCTTTCGAACAACGCCGGAGGGATCCTCGGGGGCATAACGACCGGGGCCGACATCACGCTGCGTGTGGCGGTCAAACCGACGCCGTCCATATTCCGCGAACAGGAGACGATCGATACCCGCGGCGCCGCCCGGACCGTGGCCGTGGAGGGAAGGCACGACCCGTGTATCGTGCCCCGCATAGTGCCCGTGGTGGAGGCCATGGCGGCGCTCGTGCTGCTCGACGCGCTCGAAATACAGAGTAAGATCGGGGGCGCGGGATGAACGTGCACAGGGGAATCCCCGGAGAGAAGGGCCTGTTCAAGAACCCGGTCGTTACGCTGGGCAGCTTCGACGGGGTGCATCTGGGCCACCGGCGCATCTTCTCGACCGTCCAGAATATCGCCCGGCAGAAGGGCGGCGACGCGATCGTCATCACCTTCACCGGGCATCCGCGCAAGGTGCTCACGCCCCTGACGCCGCCGAAGATACTGACCACGCCGGAGGAAAAGCTCTCCGCGATCGGCGAAAGCGGCATCGGTACGATCATACTGCTCGATTTCACGCGCGAGATGGCCGACATGAACGCGGCCGAGTTTTTCAACGAGATAGTCTTGAAGAAGATCGGGGTTATCGACGTGGTCGTCGGTTACGACCACGCCTTCGGCAGAAACCGCGAGGGCACGATCGACTTCCTGCGCGATCTCTCCAAAACGCGCGGTTTCGGCGTGACCCGGGTGGAACCGAGGAACTTTTACTCGCGGCCCGTGTCGTCCACCTGGATACGCACCGAGATCGAAGACGGCAACGTGCGGCTCGCCTCCGCTCTCCTTGGACGTAACTACGGCCTGCGCGGGACCGTCACGGCGGGGGCGGGCCGGGGAACGAAGATCGGTTTCCCCACCGCGAATATAGTCCCCGATGACAGGGACAAGGTCGTGCCCGGCGACGGCGTCTACGCCGTCCGGGTGCGCACGGAAGACGGCGCGAAGTATAGGGGCATGCTGAATATTGGCACCAACCCGACCTTCGACGGCGTAAGCCGCAGCATAGAGGTCAATCTGTTCGATTTCGACGGGAACCTGTACGACCGGACCCTCGAGGTGGAGTTCGTGGAGCGCCTGCGCGAGGAAGTACGCTTCGCCTCGGCAAGGGAGCTCGTGGCCCAGCTCGAGAAAGACCGCATAACGGCAATGGAGGCGCTGGATGGATAACCACGCTGACGCATCCGAAGTATATACGAAACTCGTTCGACTTAACAGGGTCGGATACGAGGTGTTCGAGCTTCCCTCCGGCCCGTTTTTTCTTTTCGCCGACGATCTGGCGCTGAGGATGGCCGCCTTCGAGGGCTCCATCGACGAAAAAGACCTCTCCAGGGTGATCCCCAGAAGGCGTAACGCCCCGATACGCGCCGCACTGAAATTCCTTGACTCCTACCTCCACGGGATGAAGGCGCCCCTGCCGCCCCTCGATCTCTCGGCCTATACTGGGGCCGAGAAGGCCGTTTACCGTTCCTTGATGGCCGTGCCCTTCGGACGGACGATCAGCTACGCCGACCTCGCGCGCAGGGCGGGTTTCGGAAGAGGGGCCCGCTTCGCCGGAAACTGCATGGCGAAAAACGATTTTCCGGTGTTCATCCCCTGCCACAGGGTCATACGCTCCGACGGGGGTGTGGGCAGATTTTCGGGGGGCCCCGGGATCAAGGAATTGCTGCTCGGTTTCGAGGGATCTCTTCCGGTAAGGATGAGGCCGGGGGTCCAGCCTGCGCGCCGCAAGCCGGCGCCGGGGTCAGCGAAGTAAGAATCACGGAGGTATACCATGCCGGAAAATCGCGACACCGCGGCGCCGGGGGGCCTTCCGGATTTTCCCACCGAGGTCACCTTCAAGGCGGTCTACCGCTTTTCGCCTCATCTGATGGAAACCCTTAAAAACGCCCTCCACGAGCAGGGCCTGAACGCCGCCGTAAGCGGCCGTCCCAGCTCAGGCGGGAAGTTCGTGTCCTATACCGTCACCGCCAGGTTCGAATCGGAGGAGAGGCTCGACGCCGTGTGCGGCGTCGTCGCGGCCATAGAGGGTTTCATGACGATGTTCTGACGCGCCCGTGCCCCGGGAGCCGCCGTTCAGGAGGCGGCCGCCGCTCCGGCGAGCGCGCCGGTGCTCCACGCGAACTGGAGATTGTAGCCGCCGCTGTCGCCGTCGATGTCCAGCAGTTCTCCCGTTATATGAAGACCCCTGACGAGCTTCGATTCGAGTGAAACGGGATTCACCTCCCCGACGTCCACGCCCCCGGCGGCGACCACGGCCTCGCCGAACGGCCGGGGCGCGCCCGGCCTGAGCCGGAGTCCCTTCAGAACTCCGGCGATCTCCGCCTTCTGCCTGGCGGAGAGGCTCTTTACCGGCACCGCCGGATCGATTCCGCAGATTCTGATGAGCGTTTCGCAGAGACGGTCGCGAAGAACGCCGCGCAGGCTGAGGGAGACCGGGCGCTCGGCGTCGCTCCAGAGCTCGGAAAGCAGCGAGTCGATCTCCGGGGCTCCGGTGTCCGGGAAGAAATCGATGACGATGTCCGGGACCTCGCCCGATTCAAGCGATTCGTTGATCGACCGCGAAACCTCGAGGGCCGCGGGGCCCGATATGCCGTACTTCGTAAAAAGCAGTTCGCCGGTGCTGCGGTCGACGAGGCGTCCGGAGCGCAAGACCGACACCGAGCAGTCGCGCTTTATCCCCTCCAGCCGGTGGAGCGCCTTGAGCGTGATGGTTACGGGAAGGATCGAAGGGAACGGATCGTGCACCGTGTGCCCCAGCATGGAGGCGAGCTCGTAGCCGGAACGCGACGCGCCGAGTTGCGGATAGGCGCAGCCGCCGGCGGCGAGGATCACCGCGTCGAAGTCCTCCCGTTCCTGGCCGGCCGTGGTCAGGCGGTGGGTTCCGTCCAACGGGTCGATGCGCTCGATTTTACGATGAAGGCGTACCTCGACGCCGAGCCTTTCGAGTTCGTACTCGAATATCCGGGTTACGCTTGTGGCCTGGAGCGACGCGGGATAGAGGCGTCCAGACTCCAGTTCGACAAACGGTATTCCTGCGTCCCTGAAGAAGGCCACGGTCTCCTCCAGGCCGAAACGGCCGAAGACGTTCCTCACAAACTGCGGATTGCGTCCGTGATAGAAGGAGACGTCGATGTTCCTGTTGGTGATGTTGCATCGCCCGTTGCCGGTGGCGCGAATCTTGCGGCCGATCATCTTCTGTTTCTCGAACAGCACGACGCGCGCGCCCGCGCTTGCGGCGTGCCAGGACGCCATCAGCCCGGAGGCGCCGGCGCCGATTACGGCGACGGATTTTCGCTTGTCATCTTTCATCGGTTGCGTGCCGGGGAGGGCTCGCCGGTAAAATGTCATTGACATCTATCCCGGCGGGCGCATATTCTCCTTTTTTTCAGCGACTCGGATCTCAAGGAAAATCCGGACACCGGCCGTCGCCGGGGTATTTTCCTTTCGCAGGTGGCATCATGGCATTTATCGGCAACGTCATCAATTCCTTTTTTTGCTGGATCTTCATCGCCATCGACACCGTCTTCTGGGGGACGATATCGATCAGCTCTATTATCTACAGCCCCGGCGGTCGCGTGGCCCACTTCTGCATGCGCGCCTGGTCGGCCTCAATTCTCTGGTTCTGCCGCATAACGGTCCACGTGGAGGGACTCGAGCATATCGACCCCGAACGGGTGCAGATATTCGCGTCGAACCATTCCAGCCATTTCGATATCTTCATACTGAGCAAGGTGCTTCCCGTCAAGTTCGGATGGGTGGCCAAGGCGATCCTGTTTAAAATACCGTTCATGGGCTGGCACATGAAGCTCAACGGGTATATATCGGTCGATCGGAGCAACAGGGAGAAAGCCATCCAGAGCATGGACGAGGCCGCCGAGAAGGTGAAGCGTGGAAACCGCATCATGATATTCCCCGAGGGCACCCGCAGCCGAACGGGCGAGCTCCTGCCGTTCAAGAAGGGCCTGTTCCACCTGTGCGTGAAAACCGGTGTGCCCATCGTCCCAATTTATATCAAAGGTTCGTACGGCATTCTAAGGCCTGATAGCCTGTTCATCCGCCCGGCCAGCGTGTGCGTGAAGGTCGGACCCGAGATGCCGACCGCAGGCCACAGCGTGGACAAACTCGAAAAGATAATGGACGAACTGCGGAACCGTATAGTGGCCCTGCATGACGAGATCGACCGCCCCCGGGCCTAGGCATCGGTCCGGGGGCCGCGAGGGCTTTCGCGGCGCGGACAATTAAGCGAGAACCGTAATGTACACCGGCATCCTGCTGCTCCTCCTGGCCGAGTTCACCTTCGCGCTCTCGACCGTCTTCGGCAAGCTCGTCATCAACAATTCCGATATCGGCGGGATCGAGATCACCTTCGTGCGCTTCGCCATCGGAACGCTCGTGGCGGGGGGCTATATCCTCGTTACGCGAAGGTCTTTCAGGCCGAACAACCTGCGTCATGTGGTCCTGCGCGCCGTGTTCAACGTGACGGCCGTAATGCTCTTCTTCGCCGGGCTCCAGAGGACGACGGTGACCAACGCGAACATGCTCAACATGACCTACCCGGCCTTCGTGTTTCTCGTGGCGCCGTTCATAAACGGCGAGAAAACGCGCCCGCGGAACATTTTCTACCTGATCGTAACCATGGCGGGGGTCTATCTCATCGTGGCGCCGGATTTTAAGAGCGTAAACCCGGGCGACATGCTCGCCCTTCTTTCGGGTCTGGTTGCGGGTTTCGGCATTCCGTTCCTCAGGGAGGCGCGCAAGTACGATTCGAGCGAGATCATCGTCTTCTATCTGATGCTTTTCGGCTGCCTCATGAGCGGGATTTTCCTGCTGGGCGACTGCGTGCTTCCGGGCGGCATGGTCACCGTGTACCTTATACTCTCCGGCGTGTCCGCGGCCGCGGGGCAGGTTTTTATCACCATCGGCTACCGATATATCGAGGCCGCTTCCGGATCGCTGGTTTCCGCCAGCCGGATCGTCTTCGCAGGAGTACTCGGCGTGCTCGTCTTCGCCGATCCGTTCACCGTCCCGATTATGACCGGCGCGCTCCTCATTCTGGTCTCGCTCCTGGGAGTGGGAGGGCTGTGGGAAATGATCGGCGCCCTAATGCGCGGCCGGCGCGTGCCGGAGCGCTAAATCCGCAGTGCGAGCTCCTCGAGCAGGGCGGCGGGTTCGGCCGCGTCCGTTGAAGCCACAGGCGCCCCGATCCTCAGTTCCAAACCGCCTCGCCCCCGCGTGATATCCCCGGGCGTGACCGTCAGCGGGTAGAACAGCACCGGCTCGCGCGTATCGATAATCGAACCGAGCACCTCGCCGAGCAGGGTAATCGAATTTCCGGTCCCGGCGCCCTCCCGTCCGGAGGACCGCAGCATGACGGGGATGCCGTGTGAAACAAGGAACGAACAATACGCGGCGATCAGACCGCGGTACGTGATGTCGGGTGAACCGGCGGAATTGACGAAAAATCCTCCACACTTTCTCAGGAGGAATGTCGCAAGTGGGCCTCCTCCGGGACGGTCCTCAAGCCAGAACCTCGGCGCCGGCATCCCCGCCCGGCGAAGCGCGAAGACCGCTCCCGCTGCCATGGCGTCCGGGGCGGACGGCATGACGTACACGGGCGTGAACCCCGCCATCCCGCCCCGCAGGACGCCGTCCCGCGCGCGGATCGCGGTCACGGGAGCGATGATATCCGCCCCCCGCGTCGCGGATAATAAGCGTATAACGCGCAGCAGCGCGAACGCGAAAAAAGACCAAATAAGGCCGTATCTGTCGGCCATGCGCTCGAACATGCCGGAGGCTCGTTCAATGGCCGCGCTCCGGTCCGGGGTATCGCCGAGCGAGCGGGCGAGAGCGTCGAGCACCGGTTTCCTGAACGCCCTTCCTGGCTGGTTGCGCACGTCCCTTCCGCTGAGCAGGGGTTGGAGGGCGGCGCGTTCGTAGAGCTCCTCGAAGCGGCGCGGATCTTTAATCGTTTCCACAAGCAGGCCCGGGTCCTTGCGGTTGAGCAGCACCTCGTACAGTGAGCGGTACAGGGGAAGGGCGACGCCAAGGCGCGCGGCGATCTCGATGAGGGGCTCGATGGCGTACGCCCCTTCGGCGAGATAATGCAGCCGTTCGGTCATCCGCTCCATCACGCGGCCCGGACGGAAAAACAAGACTGCGCGGTCGAACAGGCCAAGCGGCCGGCCGCCCTTCAGAATGCGCGTCGCGATGTCCCTGCCGAAGCGGCGGTTGCGGCTGTGTGTGCTGAGCGCCGTTGCGACGAGGTCGCCCAGCCCGGAGATATCGATAAGCGTCTCCTCCCTCCCCCCGAGGGCCTTTCCTATCCTGAGGATCTCTTTCATGGATTCCGCGATGAGCGCCCCCGCGAGGTTGTCACCGCAGCCGGGAAGCACGCTGATCATCCCGGCCGCTATGGCCGCCGGATTTTTCAGCGTGCCGCCGAGCTCCACCCCGCGCAGGTCGTCGGTCTCCCTGCACTGCAGATGCGGGCACGACAGGAGACGCGAGAAGAGGCGGCGCGTGGTCCGGTTCGGGGAACCGATGCTGATGCAGCTGTGAAAGCGGGCGGTCACCTCCTCGGCGTGTGTCGGTCCTGATATCGCCGCGATACGATCGCCGGCCCCGGGGAGGGCGACGGCTATGGTCTCGGATATCGTGAAGACCCTGCCCTGCATTTTACAGAATCCCTTGGAGAGAAAGCCCACGTGGGCCCCCT
>JAGODA010000080.1 GCA_017998475.1 Spirochaetota bacterium
TTTTAACGCATTTTTTTTGCATTTACAGTATGAACTTCTACAGACGCTTCTCGTACGGCCGGGCCGGCTGGTCGTGCTCTCCACATTTCTAAAACGTTTCACCAGTGAGTGAAAAATCCTTGAACACGCGTGTGCGCCGGCGTATCGTCGGCACGAGGAGAGTTGCCATGCTTTCAGTCTATTCGAAGGTCGAACGCGTCGCGCTCGATAAAAGCGGAATGGATCTGATGTATCCGCCGCGTGAGAAGACCGGCGTGATAGTGGTCGAGAGCTTTCCCGCGCTCGGGCGTCTCGCCGCGCTCCGCTTTCTGGAGTGGGTACAGGGCAATCCGGAAGGCCTTATCGCTTTACCCACGGGTAAAACGCCCGAATTTTTTATTAAATACGTGACCCGCTACCTTTCGTCCTGGGAAACGACTGGAACCGCGCGCGAGCTTGAGGATGGCGGCGTCGATCCCTCCGCGCGGCCTGATATGCGCGGTGTGCGCTTCGTGCAGATCGACGAATTTTACCCGGTCGAACCGTCCCACCATAACAGTTTTTACCATTACGTGAACAAATACTATATAGGCGGTTTCGGGCTGGACGCCGGCCGCGCGCTCTTCATCGACTGTTCGAGGATCGGCCTTCCCGCCGGGATGGGGCTCGACGAGATATGGCCCGGTTCCACGGTGGACCTCTCACTCCGGTTACGCCATGCGAAGACCAACCTCGAAAGGCTCCAGAAAGAAGCGCTTCTGCGCATCGACCAGTGGTGTCACGATTACGAGGAGCGCATCCGCGCGCTGGGAGGCATAGGATTTTTCCTCGGAGGAATAGGGCCGGACGGTCACATCGCTTTCAATATGCGCGGGTCGGACCACCATTCGACCACCCGGCTTACGGAAACCAATTACGAGACCCAGGCCGCCTCGGCGACCGATCTGGGCGGAATCGAGGTTGCGAAGAAGCGGCTGGTTATCACCGTGGGGCTTGCCACCATCACCGCCCGAAGTGACTGTACGGCCGTCATAATGGCCGCCGGAGAGGCGAGGGCCGGCGTGGTGCGCGACGCGGTGGAGGCGGAGACCGGGCTTCTGTATCCCGCCACCGCCCTTCGCGCCCTGCCCGGGGCGCGGCTGTACCTCACCGAGGGGGCGGCCGTGGGGCTCGAGGAGCGGCGATTCCGCCATTTCGTCGCGATGGAGAACCCGTCTCCAGCCGAAATAGAACGTGTCGTGATCGACCTTTCGCTTCGCCTGCGCACGCCCGTCGATGGCCTTTCCGCGGCGGACCTGTCGGCGGACAGGTTTACCGCGCTCCTGCCGGGAAAGACCGGGATGGAACCGTCCGCGATAACCCGGTTTGTCACCAACCGCCTGCGCGAGAAGATCGCCTTTGGGGCCCGGGTCGTTTCGGGAACGCGCTTTCTCCATACGGCCCCCCACCATGACGATATCATCCTGGGGTATCTCCCCTACGCCGTACGCCATATTCGCGACGCCTCGAACAGCCACCATTTCGCCTATATGACCTCCGGTTTCAACGCCGTTACCAACAGGCACGCGCTCTTGCTCGTCCGAACGCTCTGCCGGTTCCTGTCGTCGGGACGTTTCGATGCCCTGATCCGCGAGGGCTATTTCGATCCCGGCAACGTCTACGGGCGGCGGCGTGACGTCTGGCAGTACCTGGACGGTATCGCCGAGGAGGACTCCGAAACGCGCGACGAGGGCGCCGCGCGGAGGATGCTCCGCAACCTGATGGAGATCTACGAGGACGACGATATCGAAAACCTGCGGCATCGCATCAACGAACTGGTCAATTACTTCGAAACCCAGTACCCCGGCAAGAAGGACCTGCCCTATATCCAGAAGCTCAAGGGCATGATCCGCGAATGGGAGTCCGACTGCAAGTGGGGGTATCTCGGCTTCGACAGCTCTTCCATCCACCACCTTCGTCTGGGCTTCTACCAGGGGGAGCTCTTCACCGAGGAGCCTCTGGAGGAACGCGACGCGCTGCCGGTGCTCCGGCTTCTGAAAGAGATCAAACCCGACGCGGTGACCGTGGCCTTCGATCCCGAGGCGAGCGGTCCCGACACCCACTACAAGGTGCTGCAGGCGCTGGCCGCGGCCCTTCGTCTCTACGAGCGGGAAAGCGGAAGGACCGACATCCGTGTGATCGGTTACCGGAACGTATGGTTCCGGTTCCATCCGTCCGAGGCCGACCTCTGCGTTCCGGTCTCGCTCAACATGTTCGCCGTTTTACGGAACACCTTCGAAAACGCCTTCGTCTCGCAGGCGGACGCCTCGTTTCCGAGTTACGAGCACGAAGGGACCTTCGCCGGGCTCGCACAGCGGATACAGGTGGAGCAGTACCGGATGCTGAAAACCTGCCTGGGGCGCGGTTTCTTCCACGAGCACGAGAGCCCTCTCCTGCGCGCAACGCGCGGCTTCGTCTTTTTAAAGAACATGTCGCTTCCGGAATTCTACGCGTCAGCGCGCGCCATACGGCGCTCCGCCGAGATCGGGTCATGATGAAACCGGTAACGGCGGTACTTATCGGCGCGGGAGACAGGGGCGCGATCTACGCGGCATACGCGCTGCGACACCCGGAACGACTGCGCGTCGTCGCCCTGGCGGAACCGGTTGAGAAGCGGCGGACGCGCATCGCGCGGCTTCACGGCATGCCTGAAGGCAATGTATTCCGCTCATGGGAGGAACTGCTGGGCCGACCGCGGATGGCCGATGGCGCGATCATAGCCACCCAGGACACCCTGCATACGGCCCCGGCGGTGGAGTCCCTGCGGGCGGGGTATCACGTGCTTCTCGAAAAGCCCATGGCACTCTCCGAAGAGGAGTGCCGCGCGATCGTCGACGCGGCGGAAACTTCGGGGCGTAGCCTCTGCGTGTGCCACGTATTGCGCTACACGGCCCTCTTCCGCGCCGTTAAGGAGCTGCTCGATAAAGGGGAGGTTGGCCGCGTCCATACCATCCTGCACGCCGAGAACGTTGCCTATTATCATATGGCCCATTCCTTTGTGCGCGGCAACTGGCGCAGGAGCGATGAATCCTCGCCGATGATTCTGGCCAAATGCTCACACGACCTGGACCTCATCCAGTGGTTCGCCGGTGCCGCGCCGGTATCAATCGCCTCGTTCGGGGGGCTGGACCACTTCACCGCCGTGAACGCGCCGGGTGGCGCGCCCGGGCGCTGCACTGACGGCTGTCCTGCCGCGACCGCCTGCCCCTATGAGGCGGTAGCGACCTATCTGCACGGTGTACCTTTAAAAAAGGCTCTGGCGATGATGAACGCCGGACCGATCTCGGCCGCGGCGAAGCTGCTTCTGGGCGCGCCGGGGCTTTCGCGCTTTATTCCCGGTCTGCGCTCCTACGCGCGCTGGAAGGAGTGGCCGACATCGACCATAACCGACGACCTCTCGGAGGAGGGCGTACTTCGGGCGCTCAGGGAGGGGCCCTACGGGCGCTGTGTGTACCGCTGTGACAACGACCAGGTCGACCACCAGGAGACGATTGTCGACTTCGAAAACGGCGTCAGCGCGGTTCTGAGAATGCACGGGCTTTCCGCGCTCGAGGGGCGGACCCTCAGAATCGACGGGAGCGAGGGAACGCTGAGAGCGCGGTTCGGCGCCGGCGGAGCGCTGGAGCTCGGCAGGCACGGAACCTCCCGCGTCGTGCGCTATCCGGCGCGTACCGATCTGCTTGGCCATTCCGAAGGCGATGAGGGGATAATGGAAAACTTCGTATCGGTGCTCGCCGGCGGAGAGAGCCCCACCTCGGCGCGCGAGTCCCTGCGCAGCCACCTGATGGCCTTCGCCGCGCACCGCGCGCGGCTGGAGAAGCGCGTCGTACGTTTATAGAAAGTCGGCGTCCGCGCGGACGGTCGGTTCTCAAAATCGAACCACGGAACGACCTGATTGCGGAAATGCCTGGTTTTGAATCGTAACATTGTTATCAAATAGTATATTTATCGTAACATTGTTTTCTTATTGACAGTTTCACGATAGTGTAGTATCGCAATTACATGCGCGGATTTCCACACGCGGGGGTTCTTCCTCTCCGTCTCACATCGAGCGCCGCGGAAAGGTGGTGAGTTACAGGAGAATGGCGGCAGGAAAGACCGGTACCGTCGTGATATGCATCATACAGAAAAGGAGGATCGGATGGACTGGAAAAAGCTTGAGCTGACATGGCAGTACGTCGAAAAGTGGGCCGCCGAAACACCCGATGCCGAGGCGCTCGTTTTCGAGGAGACGCGGCTGTCCTGGGCCGATTTCAAGAGAAATATGGACCTCGTCGCGAAGGCCTTCATGGAGGCCGGGGTGAAGAAGGGAGACCGGGTGGCACTGCTCTCCATGGCGCGCACGGAGTTTCCGGTGACCTACATGGCCGCCAACAAGATAGGGGCCATATGGCTGGGGCTCAATCCCAAGTTCACGCTGGACGAGCTGCGTTTTCAGGTAAGCGATTCGAAGCCCGCGGTGCTCGTGGCCGTGCGGGATTTCATGGGGAACGATCTCTCCGAAACGATACGTACGCTCGCGAAGGAATGCCCCTCGATTAAAAAGCTTCTGGTGATCGGAGCCCCTGTCGAGGGCGCTGAAGACTACGCGGCATTCATCGGGAAACCGCGTGCGGACCTGGACGCCGAGCTTGATAAACGCGCCGCCGCGGTTGATGGGAAGGACAGCGCCCTGCTCATGTACACCTCCGGGTCGACCGGCAAGCCCAAGGGCGTGGTGCACACGCATTACAGCATTATCGAGAACATCAAAGTCGAGATAAAGAAATTCTATTTCCGGCAGGGAGGAAGGGCGCTTCTGCATTTTCCGATCAACCACGTGGCGGCCGATGTCGAGATAGGCTTCGCCGCTATCATGGTCGGCGGATGTATCGTCTGCATGGACCGCTTCGACCCGGCCGCGTCGCTCGCGATGGTGGAGAAGGAAAAGCTGAACGTGATCGGTCAGGTGCCGGTGATGTTCCTGCTCCAGATGATGCAGCCGAACTTCAAGGATGTGGACTGGTCGAACATCGAGCTCTTCGCCTGGGCGGGCTCCGCCGCGCCGAAGGCGATGATCGACGCGCTCTCGGCAATCTGCAAAAAAACCGGCGCCAAGCTCATCACCGGATACGGGAGCACCGAGGTCTGCGGGTTCGTAACCTACACGGAGAAGGGCGACGACGACGAAACGCTGCTTTCCACGGCGGGGAAGATCGCGCCGCCGTTCGAGCTGAAGATCGTGGACCACGCGCGCAAGGAGCTTCCCGACGGGGAGGTCGGGGAGATCGCGGTGCGCGGCGCCTTCATGTTCAAGGAGTATTTCAACAACCCGAAGGCCACGGCCGAGGTGCTGGACGCTGAGGGATGGTATTACACCAGCGACCTGGCGTTCAAGGACAAGAGGGGATACATTCACATCACCGGAAGGAAGTCTGAGATGTTCAAGACCGGCGGGGAGAACGTCTACCCGCGCGAGGTGGAAGAGGTGATCGAGTCCCAGGACGCCGTCCTCTTCGCGGCGGTGATGGGCGTACCGGACGAGCTCTACCAGGAGGTCGGCTGGGCCTTCGTGATGCCGACGCCCGGCAAGGCCGTCACGGAGGATGAGCTCCGCGAATACGTAAAGCCGAAACTCGCCAACTACAAGCAGCCCAAGAAGTACTTCATCCGTCCGCTCCTGCCGCTGCTGGCGAACGGCAAGGTGAACAAGCTCGCGCTGAGGGACGAGATCAACGAGATGCTGAAAAAATAGGCGAACGCGCCGGTACGGGCCGCGCCCGTACCGGCATGACCCGCAGGGCACTGGAGAAGGACATGAAGCTCGATTCTTCGTTTACCGGAACACCGCTCAGAGAGCTCAAAACGACCGTCACCTGGCGCGCGACGATGAACTACGCCGCGGCGATCGATGATGTCAATCCGCTTTACTTCGACGACGAGGGCGGCACATCGGTCATCGCGCCTCCCATGTTCGCGGTGGCGGTAACCTGGCCCGTTTCGGAGCGGATCTGGGAGTTCATTGAGGATAAGAATTTTCCCGTTGATATCATAAAAACACAGGTGCACTACACCGAGCACCTGGCCTTTCACCGTCCGGTACGGCCCGGAGACGATCTGACGATAAAAGGACGCGTCGCGGCCATCATGCCGCACCGCGCCGGAACGGTGACGGTGATCCGCTTCGACGCGATGGACCGCGACGGACAGGCCGTCTTCACCGAGCACATCGGCGCCATGATGCGGGGGGTTGAGTGCGTCGGCGAGGGCCGAGGCGCGGAGGACATCCCGTCCGTCCCCTCGTCCGACGGGACGGGGCCGGCGCGCTGGGAGAAGGTGATACGGATAGACCGCATGCGGCCCTTCGTCTACGACGGCTGTACGAACATCTACTTTCCCATCCACACCTCGGTCGGGTTCGCCCGGATGGTGGGCCTTCCGGACATCATTCTTCAGGGTACGGCAACTCTCGCCTATGCCGCGCGCGAACTTGCGGACAGGGAGGCCGGCGGGGACCCGCGGCGCCTGAAGGAGCTCTCATGCAGGTTTACGGGCATGGTGGTTCCGCCGGGCGATATCCGCGTGCTGCTCGCAGGGAGGCGGGAGCGCGAGGGCGGCGCCGATCTCTTCTTCGAGGTGCATGGCGAGGCGGGGCGCGTCCTCTCGAACGGCTACGCGCGCGTCGGTAACTGATTTTCGCGAAAAATCCCGTTGCGGCCGAAAAGAGGGTTGAGACTTTCGGCCGCGGGACGGATAGTTCGCTCCATGAAAAAATCCGCGAAAAAAAAGGCGGCCGCCGGCCGTCCGCTCGAGGCGCCGTCGGCTTTCCCCGAGAAGCTCAAGCACCGGCTGTACCCGGCCGTGCTCGAGCTTTTCGCCGACAACGACTTTCACCGGGTCAATATCCGCGAGATATACCGCACGTCCGGAATCAGCCCCAGCACCATCTACCGGTATTTCCCTTCGAAGGAGGACCTGCTGTTCGCGATCCTCGACGAGAAGATCGGCGAGATCGGCGTTCTGGTGCGCGAGCACGTCAAGGGCATCGAGAGCGCCAGGGAAATCCTCAGAAAGATCTTCTGGGTGACGATGGACTATTACGACCGCAATCCCGGCGTCGCAGTTACGGCCTTTATAACAGTTCCGATGCGCGCATGGATGAAGGAGCGTTCGTACCGGAGGGAGGACGCCTCGGCCATCCTTGCCGGGGTTGTGAAGCGCGCCCGCGAACGCGGAGAGATCGATCCCGCCATCCGGACCTCTCAGATATTGGACCAGTATTACATGCACTGCTACCGGCAGATCCATCTGTGGTATTTCAACGGGATGACGACGAAGCTGGTGGACCGCATCCCGGTGTTCTTCGACATCCTGTGGAAAACGCTCAGCCCGCCCGCCCCAGGCGGATGATTCCATCTTATTTCGCTCACGACAGCGAGGTACTCCATGAACGCAGATGCAAAGGATTTCAGGCTTCCTCTCATGGTGAGGGGCGATATCGACGGCTTCATCGGCCTTTTCATCGATAATCTGGTCAACCTGCTCCTCATCACCGGGCTCTGCCTGTCGCTGGGCATGGGGGCCGATCTCGTCTTCGGCCGCATCCTCCCGGGTACGGCTCTTTCGGTCCTTGCGGGTAATATCTTCTATTCCTGGCAGGCCAGAAGGCTCGCGAGGAGAGAGGGCCGAAACGACGTCACGGCGCTTCCCTACGGCATCAACACCGTGAGCCTGTTCGCGTACTTTTCGTTCATCATCGCCCCGGTCTACCTGCAGACGAAGGACGCCTCCCTGGCCTGGAAGGTGGGCGTTGCCGCCTGCCTTGTAAGCGGCGTCTTCGAGGGGCTCGGGGCATTCGTGGGCGAGCGGCTCCGGCGCATCACTCCGCGTGCGGCGCTCCTTTCGACGCTCGCGGGGATCGCCATCGCCTTCATCGCGCTGAATCACGTCTTCCCGCTCTGGGAGAAGCCGCTCATCGCCTTTGTTCCGCTGGCCTTCATTCTTATCGAGTACTTCTCGCGCGCCAGGCTGCCGTTCGGCGTTCCCGCAGGCCTCTACGCGCTGGTGTGCGGCGGGGCTATCGCGTGGGGCATGGGAGCGATGGACGCCGGGGCGCTCGTTCGCTCGCTCGACGGGGTGGCCCTGTG
Source organism: Spirochaetota bacterium (assembly GCA_017998475.1). Classification (GTDB taxonomy): domain Bacteria; phylum Spirochaetota; class UBA4802; order UBA4802; family UBA5368; genus MVZN01. Next base: position 8,145 of record JAGODA010000080.1, read on the forward strand.
CCTGCCGTCCCCCGCGATCGCGGAGATGGCCAGGGGTCTGGCCGACATCCTGCCTTACCTCGCCGTGGCGATCCCGATGGGAATACTGAGCTTTTTCGGCACACTTCAGAACATCGAATCGGCCGCGGCCGCCGGCGACGAGTTCCCCGCCACGCCGGCGCTCGCCATGAACGGCGTCGGCACCGTCGTCGGGGCGCTTTTCGGTTCGCCCTTCCCCACCACCGTGTACATCGGGCATCCCGGCTGGAAGGCGCTGGGAGCTCGCTCCGCGTATTCAGTGATCAACGGGACGGTGATGACCGTCCTCTGCATGAGCGGCCTCATAGGCGTCATCGCGAGCCTCATCCCGCTCGAGGCCGGCTACCCGATCCTCCTGTGGATCGGTATCGTCATCACGGCGCAGGCGTTTCAGTCCACGCCGCGGGAGCACGCCCCGGCGGTGGCGCTGGGACTTCTGCCGGCGATCGCCTCCTGGGGGCTTTCCCTGCTTCGTCAGTATGCCGGGGCCGGGGGAAGCCGGCCGGCGGCGGAGGTCGATACGCTGATAGCCTCGGCGCTTCCCCATCTGAAAGGCATTCTGGCTTTCGCCGAGGGTCCGCTCCTTTCGGCGATGTTTCTGACGGCGGTGGGGGTGTACCTGATCGAACGCGATTTTCTGAAGGCTTTCTACTGGACGCTTCCGCTGGCGGTATGCTCGTGGTTCGGCCTCATACATTCGCCCGCCGTGGGTTTCGGCGTGGGGGGATGGGTGAGCACCGGCTACGTCCTCTTCGCGCTGGTGGTCCTGGTTACTCACGCGTACCGTTCGAGGAGCGCCGGGAATGTATAGGCCGCTCCGGGGGAAGGAGCATTTTATCTTGTCTTGATCGGGCGCGTACGCTAAAATATTCTTGTCAGCGCCGAGAAATCCGCCTTTTATGACCTGTCCCGGCCGACGCAGGCCGGCGATTTTATTTTTTAAGGATACCGCTAATGATCGAACTGGACTTTGAGAAGAGCGGCGGGCTCATACCCGCTATCGCTCAGGACTACAGGACCGGCGAGGTCCTCATGATGGCCTTCGTGAACAGGGAGTCGTGGGAGCTGACGCTCTCCACCGGGATCGTCCACTACTGGAGCCGTTCACGCAACAAGCTGTGGAAGAAGGGCGAGTCCTCGGGCAACGTGCAGAAGGTGATGGAAATTCGCGTGGACTGCGACAACGACTGCGTGCTTCTGAAGATCGACCAGATAGGAGAGGCCGCGTGTCATACCGGCTTCAGGAGCTGTTTTTACCGCGTCGTGAAGGGCGATTCGCTGGTTGAGGACGGGGTCAAGGTGTTCGATCCCGAGACCGTATATGGAGACAAAAAATGAGCGACAACAAGCTGAAGCTCGGCATCCCCAAGGGGAGCCTCGAGAACGCCACCATAGAGCTTTTCCAGAAGGCCGGATGGAAGATCTCCGTTTCCTCGCGCAACTATTTTCCCTCGATCGACGACCCGGAGATATACTGCGCCCTCATACGCGCTCAGGAGATGGCGCGCTATGTCGAGAGCGGGGTGCTCGACGTCGGACTTACCGGCCTCGACTGGATCCTCGAGCACCGCGCCGATGTGGAGATCATCTCGGACCTTATCTATTCGAAGGCGAGCACGCGCAAGGCGCGATGGGTTCTGGCCGTCCCGGAGAACTCGTCTATCGGGAACCTGGAGGACTGCGCCGGGAAGACCATCTCGACGGAGCTCGTGGAGTTCACCAAGGGGTACTTCGCCGAGCGGAACATCCCCGTTAACGTCGAGTTCTCCTGGGGCGCGACCGAGGCGAAGGTTGTGGAGGGGCTGGTCGACGCCATCGTCGAGGTGACCGAGACCGGAAGCACCATCCGGGCGCACGGGCTTAAAATCATCCATACGCTGCTCGAAACGAACACCAAGCTCATCGCCAATAAAAAGAGCATGGCCGATCCGTGGAAGCGGAAGAAGGTCAACCATATCGCGATGCTGCTCCGCGGCGCGCTCAACGCCGAGAACCTCGTGGGAATCAAGATGAACGTCCCCAAGGGGAACATCGACGCGGTGGTCGCTCTCATCCCCAGCATCACCGCGCCTACGGTTGCCGAGCTCTACAAGGCTGAATGGCTTTCCGTGGAGTCGGTCATAGGCGAAGACGTGGTGCGGGAGCTCATCCCGAAGCTCATCGAAGCCGGGGCGGACGGCATCATCGAGTACCCGCTCAACAAGGTGGTGGGGAAGAAAGACCTTATTTTTTAGTGCTGTCGACCGCCGTGGCCGGGTATTAAAATTTGTTTGATATCCGCCGGCACGGACGTACACTGTCTGCGGGACTGTATGATCAAGGAGAAGATACGGATATTCCGCGAGACGGCCAGGAAGATCGCCCTCTCGGCCGAGAAGCCGGTTTTTTACGACGAACGAGCGCTTGAGATCGCGTATGCCGGATGTCTCGATGATCGATCGGAGCATGCCGCCATGGCACGAAGGGCGATACGCGAGAGCGGCGGTTCGCTGGGACACGGTCTGGATCACGCGCACCGTGTGGCCGTAGAGGCGGCCGCCATCGTGCGTTGCGAGATCGGAAACCAGCCCGACTGGGACCGGCTCGCCGAGGACGCGCTTATAGCCGGTTATCTTCACGACATCCGCCGCGGCGAGCGGCGTCATGCCGAAGCCGGGGCGGAATACGCGGCGGAATTCCTGCGGGGACTGGTCGATCCCGCTGATCGGGAAATCATCGTGTTCTCCATCCGCAGCCACGAGGCGTTCCGCGACAGCGAGCCCGCCCCCACCGCGGAGGCGGGGCTGGTTTCCGGGGCGCTCTACGACGCGGACAAGTTCCGCTGGGGCCCGGACAACTTCACCGATACCGTCTGGGAC
>JAGODA010000081.1 GCA_017998475.1 Spirochaetota bacterium
CCATTATTATGTTGTAAGTGTTTCCCTTACATCGCCGACCGCGGCGCCCACATGCGCCGCGGCCCGGAATGCTACTTGAACACGAGCGACTTCCCGTCGCTGTCGATCTTGATAGTCGTTTCGCCCGCTATATCGCCGCCGAGGAGCTTCACCGAGAGCGGGTTGAGCAGGTGCCTCTGTATCGCCCTCTTCAGCGGACGGGCGCCGAACTGGGGATCGAACCCGGAGGTAGTGAGGAACTCCAGCGCCTTTTTCGTCAGCTCGAGCCGTACTCCGCGCTCGAGGAGACGCCTGGCGACCAGGCCGAGCTGAAGCCTGACGATCTCGGCGATATGCTCGCGCCCGAGCGGATTGAACACGATCACCTCGTCGACGCGGTTCAGGAACTCGGGCTTGAAGTGGGCGCGAAGCTCCCGCTCCACGCCGGCCTTCCGCTCCTCGTAGGGGATCGAGGTGTCGGAGATATACGAGGTCCCTATATTCGACGTCATGATGATGAGCGTGTTACGGAAATCAACCGTCCTGCCCTTCGAGTCGGTCAGCCGTCCCTCGTCCAGGATCTGCAGAAAGATGTTGAAGACGTCCTGGTGGGCCTTCTCGATCTCGTCGAACAGGATGACGGCGTAGGGCCTTCGCCGCACGGCCTCGGTGAGCTGTCCGCCCTCATCGTATCCCACGTATCCCGGAGGCGCCCCGATGAGCCGGGAGACCGAGTGCTTTTCCATGTACTCCGACATGTCGATCCTGGTTATCGCCTTTTCATCGTTGAAAAGAAACTCGGCCACCGCCTTCGCCGTCTCGGTCTTTCCGACCCCGGTGGGCCCGAGGAATATGAACGATCCGACGGGCCTGTTGGGGTCCTGAATGCCGGAACGCGAACGGCGCACCGCGTCGGAAATGGCGGTAATCGCCTCGTCCTGACCCACCACACGCTGTTCGATGATGCGTTCCATGCCCAGTAGCTTCTCCTTCTCGCCCTCCAGCATCTTCGCGACGGGAATGCCCGTCCAGCGGGAGACCACCTCGGCGATCTCCTGCTCGGTCACCTCCTCCTTGAGCAGACTGCGATCCTTCTGGATATCGGAGAGCTTCGCGTTCATCTCCGCGAGGTTCCGTTCGAGCTCGACGATCTTGCCATAGCGGATCTCGGCCACGCGGTTGAGATTGCCCTCCCGCTCGGCGCGGCTCTCCTCGCCCTTCAGCCGTTCGATCTCCTCTTTTATCGAACGAATGCGGGAGATGACCTCCTTTTCGTTCCTCCAGTGCCCCACGAGCTCGTTCTTTTTCTCGTTGAGGTTCGCAAGCTCTTCCTCGATCTTCCCGAGGCGCTCCTTGGAAACCTTGTCCTTCTCCTTCTTCACCGCCTCGCGCTCGATGGTGAGCTGGCGGATGCGCCGCTCGATCTCGTCGATCTCGATCGGCATGGAGTCGATCTCCATCTTGATGCGCGAGGCCGATTCGTCGATGAGGTCGACCGCCTTGTCGGGCAGGAAGCGATCGGTGATATAGCGGTCGGAGAGCACCGCCGCTGCGACCACCGCGGAATCGGAGATGCGCACGCCATGGTGCACCTCGTACTTCTCCTTCAGGCCGCGGAGTATCGCGATGGTGTCCTCGACGCTCGGTTCGCTCGTAAAGACAGGCTGGAAGCGCCGTTCGAGCGCCTTGTCCTTTTCGATGTATTTCTGGTACTCGTTAAGGGTCGTAGCGCCTATACAGCGAAGTTCACCGCGCGCGAGCGCCGGCTTGAGCATGTTCGACGCGTCCATGGAGCCCTCGGCCGCCCCGGCGCCCACCAGGGTGTGGAGCTCGTCGATGAAGAGAATGACCTCGCCCTCTGACTCCTCAATTTCCTGTATTACGCCCTTCAGGCGCTCCTCGAACTCGCCGCGGTATTTGGCGCCGGCGATAAGCGCGCCCATATCGAGGGCGACGAGCCTTTTGTCTTTCAGGTTCTCCGGCACGTCGCCCGCCACGATGCGGCTTGCCAGTCCCTCGACGATGGCGGTCTTGCCGACTCCCGGCTCGCCGATCAAAACCGGGTTGTTCTTGGTGCGCCGGGTGAGCACCTGCATCACGCGCCGAATCTCCTCGTCGCGGCCTATTACCGGATCGAGTTTGTTCATGCGCGCGAGCTTGGTGAGGTCGCGGCTGTAGCGGTCGAGGGCGTTATAGCGGTCTTCGGCGTTCTCGTCGGTGACCCGCCTGCTCCCGCGCACATCCATCAGCACCTTTAAGATGTTCTCCCGCGTGAAGCCGGCGGCGTTGAGTACTTTCCGGGCCCGGGTGTCGCCCGCGCCGGCCAGCGCGAGGATGATGTGCTCGGTGCTCATATACTGGTCCTTGAGCTTCACCGCCTCGTTCCACGCCTCGTTGAGGACGTCGCGCATCGAAGCGGAAAGGGCCCCTCCGCCGGGACCTCCTCCCATCTGCCGCGGAAGTTTCTTTATTTCCGCTTCGGCCTCGCGCGCTATCTCGTCGACCGGGATTCCGATTTTCTGCGCGATTGTCGAGAGCATGCCCTCTTCCTGATCGGCGAGCGCCTTGAGCAGGTGTTCGGGCTGGATTTCATAATGGTTGTTGTTCGTCGCCTCGTTTTGCGCGCGCGACAACGCGTCCTGCGCCTTGAGGGTCAGTCTGTCCATTCGCATATGTACATCCTCCAGACAAAATTACACACTGGACAGGCGTTCGGACCGCGACCTTCGCGGGGATACCGGATGGTATACTGCAAGCACACTGTGGAAGGCGTACGGCTTTCTGTTTATTCTTGTTCCTCCCGTCGGACGCACGGCTTTCCTCCGGGTATAATCGTTAATAATATATCGATCGAACATACATTCGTCAAGAGGTTGGGGGTGATCGTCCGGATTTTTATGGGTAAATCCCTTTAGTCTCCGACCTGCCCGGCGCGGCGATCTATTCTTGAGCGCGGTCACCGTATTCCGTGTTTCGCCGTGGCGGGAAAACGGCACGCGGGTTTCCTGTCGGGTTATACGGATCACAATTAGCGTTTGACATATACGACGCGTTTACCATCCTTTTCTCTAATAAAAACCACCCGATGACGACGGCTGTATACTCCATTCAGCCGGGGAGCTACTCCATGACCAGGACCGGCAGCCACGTTCAAACCATCGAAAGAATTCTCAACCCGCGGAGGGTCGCCGTCGTCGGTGTAACGTCGAGCGGCTTCGGATTCGGCAGCGGAATACTCGCCTCGCTGCTCAGCATCGGCTTTGAGGGCGAGCTGTTTCCTGTCAACCCGAAAGGGGGATCCATTTACGGACTCGATATCCGTCCTAGCGTGGACGACATCCCCGGCGATATAGACTTCGCCATAATCGCCCTTCCCGCCCACCTCGTCCCCGACGCGCTGGAAGCGTGCGGGCGCAAGGGAGCCGCGGGGGCGGAGATCCTGTCCGCCGGATTCAGGGAATCGGGCACCGCTGAGGGGATCGCCCTGGAGGAACGGGTACGCCAGATCGCCCGCGGCGGCATACGGGTGATCGGCCCGAACTGTTTCGGCGTATACTCCCCCCGGAGCGGACTTACGCTTCTGCCGGGGCCCTCGCTTTCGCGAGACGAGGGCCATTTCGCCTTCCTCTCCCAGAGCGGCGGGCACACCATCGATATAGCCCACATGGGCACATGGCACGGTATCGGCTTCAGGGCGGCGATCAGCTTCGGCAACGGAGCCGACCTGCGCGAAACCGAACTCCTCGAACATTTCGCGGACGATACCGGAACGCGTGTGATCGGGATGTACCTTGAGGGAGTCGACGACGGACGCCGGTTCTTCATCTCCCTTAAAAACGCCTGCGCGCGCAAACCGGTCATCGTCTATAAAGGCGGCCTCTCGGAAGCCGGCGGAAAGGCCGTCGCCAGCCACACCGCCTCCCTGGGAGGATCCCGCGTTATATGGAATTCTCTGCTCAAACAGTGCAACGCCGTCAGCGTCGACTCCATCCCGGCGATGGCCGACGCGGCCCTCGCCTTCTCCATGCTGCCCCCGAGGCCGTATCGCGGCATCAGTATGATCGGCGGGGGAGGCGCCCTCGGCGTCGCCGCTGCCGACGCGGCCGACGCCTACGGGATGGAGCTCCCCGCGCTTGACGCGCGCACACAGGAGGCGATAATGGACCTGCTTCCAAGGCCGGGCTCCAGCGCCGCGAACCCGGTTGACGTGGCGAATCCGTACGTGTCGGCGGAGGTTATCCGGAAGGTGCTGTTTCTGGCCGCGGAGGACGAGCGCGTGGATATCCAGCTGCTGGTGCAGCTTCTTTACCACTACAAGGCGGCGCTCGGAATGTTCGGCAACCCGCCGCTGGCGGACATCGTGCCGGTGGAGGCGCTCGCCGACGCCGCGCGTGAGGTTTTCGAGGCCACGGGCAAGCCGGTGATCGCGGTGCTTCCCAATCCCCTGCGGGACGCCGGTTCGATGGAGGTGGAGAGCCTTATGCGCGACGCCAGGCGGGCGTTCCTCGCACGGGGAGTTCCCGTATTCGACGACCTCGGATCGGCGGTCCGATCGACAGGCTGCGTTTCGCGCTATGTCGCGGTGAGGGAACGGCGCGAATCGGCCGTCAGTCCCTGACGTCCACACCGTCCCTCAGACGCTCGACCCTTTCAACCCGTACGCGGATGAACCAGACCGGCGGACTCAACAGGCCGTTTGACGTGTAGTGCGAGGGCTTTTCCATGATCTCCCTGAGGGCGGCGGTGGCAAGGGCGGGCACCTGCTCGGGCTCGATGCCGGTAATAATGGAGCGCGGACTGAAGTCGAACCCGTACGGCTCGTCCGGCTTGATCCTTACAATTACCCCGAGGGTGATGTAGCGGCCCGCCGCGGACTGCTTCTCGAAATATCCGACCTGGGCCGCGTCGGCCAGGCGCATCCAGATCGAAAGCCGCTCGTCGGCTACGAGCGCTTTCGCGACCGCGCGATCCGCGCCCGTCCTGGCCAGGGAGGCGGCGTGGATCTCCCCGATCTGCCCGAGCAGATCATCGACATTGCTTTCAAGCCGTTCCCTGTTTATGATCCTGACACCGGCGATATCGGCGTACCGCTCGCCCATGGTATAGGGAGTGACGTCGTGCCGTTTTTCGTCGTAAAAAAGCTCCGACAGAAAGCTCTTCGGCCGAAGGAGTCTTCCCCCTGCTCCCTCGACGAACAGACCGCTCTTCCACTGGCCGTCGAAGGCGCGCGCGTGGAACAGCCGGCCGGACTGCATGAACACATCGACCGCCTTTCCTTCCGCGTCGTACACGCGCTGCCGGTACGCGGCCGGAAGGGATCTGCCCCTTCCGCTAATCGCCATCTGCCTCATGGCCTCCGCCTCGTCGCGTCCTATGCGACCGAGCGGTATCGTATATATCGCGATACCCTTCTTCCTGGCCTTGAGCGCCATGCGCTCGGCGGCGGCGACATCGCGCGCCGGCGAATTCGACACGACGATCAGCGCGCGGGCGGCTCCGTCACGCCAGGGTACGGCATCGACGGCATGGGCGAGCGCCTTCCCGAGCGCCGCCGGTCCGGAGGCGCCCGCGGGCTTCATGGCGGCAAGTTCCTGCCTGAGCGAGAGCGGGGAGGTCAGGGCGCGGGCCCCCTTCGGAGCGTCCCTGCGGTCGGAAAAAGGGGTGAGGTAGATCCGAAGCGAGGAGTCCCAGTCGCCGGACAGGGCGGAGGCAAGCGCCTCGATCCCGCGTTTGACCGACTCCCATTCGCCGGAGATGGCGTACGAGGCATCGACGACTACCGCGGCGTCGACGGCCGGCGCGGCGGCGCCTGGCACGGTGCGGTCCGGGTAGGTTACGAAAACGCCGCGCACGTCCCTTTCGGCCAGCGAGAAAAGGGTTTCCGCGCGTACGCGCTCTCGCGCGACGACCCTTCCCTGCGCCGTGGAATACAACACGCTTTCCGAAATATAGATGCCCCCGGCCCTGGACAGCGTCCCCGTCAGGATGAGGTCTATGTAGCGGCCGCGCCCGAGGGCGTCAAGGGATTCGGCGCTCAACGTCCGGCGGGGATCGATCGAAAAGCTCCGCATGTCGATCTCGAGCTCGCGAGGGGAATAGGGCCTCATGCCCTTCTTGAGAAACAGCGTCAGGCCGAGGAGCTTCGCGTACTCGTCTCCCGTCTGTTCGCCGAAACCGTCCGAGGAATTTTCGACCCGGTAGGGGATCACGGCGATCTCGGCGGCCTCCAGGGAGACCGCAAGGAATAAAAACGCCAGCACTGCCGCAATCCATCTCATCGCTTTGCCTCCGCCAGACGATTGAGCACGCCGCGCGCGGAAGACCGCGCCGCGCCGGCGGCGATCAATCGACGGTGAACAGTTTGAAAAGCAACGCCCCCGCGATAAAGCCGGCGATATGGCTTATCCACGCGATACCATCCGATCCGCCCAAAAGACCCGACAGCTGGAGAAAGAACCAGATGGGCAGAAACATGAACGCCCTCATGCGGAGCGTGAAGAAAAGCATCCATACGTGAATTCGCGCCAGGGGGAACATGAACAGGTACGCGCCGAGCACCCCCGACACGGCGCCCGAGGCCCCGACCAGGGGAACGTCCTCTCCGGGCGACTGCGCGGCGAAGGCGAGCGCCGCGACGATTCCCGTTATCAGATAAAAGACGAGGTACCGTCCGCGGGTCATGCGGTCCTCGACATTGTTGCCGAATATCCACAGGAAAAGCATGTTGAAGCCGAGGTGGGAAACGCCGCCGTGGCAGAACATGTACGATACGAGGGTGTAAAGGGCGACGGCTCCGGGTGCCTCGGCGCTTCCCCCCAGAAACGCCGGGCTAAAGGCGAAACGCGAAGTGACCGCCTCGAAGCCTCCCGGACCGAACACCTGGAAAACGAACGCCGCGCAATTGGCGATCACCAGCAGAAAGCTGACGACCGCGAAGCGCGCGGTCGGGTTTTCGTCCTTATACGGTATGAACACGGGGCGTTACCGATACCGTCGATATCGGCGGCCGATATGCCGCGTCACGGAGCGGAAGCGTCCGGAATCGATTCATTTTATTATGGAAAGACCATCGTAGAGATATTTGCTTTTCGAGAAAAACTCGTCCCCCTTTCCCGAAGAAACATAGCAGGCACCGCCGATCCGCGCGCCGTCGGGTATGCGCAAGTCCTTGCCTATCAGCGTGATGCTCTGGAAGATGGATCTGGGGAAATCCTTGCTCTTCAGCTGTTCGTGCTCCGAGCCAACGTGGCAGCGGCTTCCAATCGTAAAGCGGTTTTCGGCGGGCGTGTCCTTTTTCGGAGGGGTCCGTTCGTCGATTACGGATTTCACGACATTCGCCCCCGCGCCTATGGCGTTATACGGAAGAATTATGGAGTCCTTCACCGTGGCCTTTTCGTCGATCTCGACCCCGGGAAAGATGATAGAGTTCTGCACCGTCCCCCTGATAACGCAGTTGTCGCTGATGAACGAACCCGCGACCCGCGCGTGTTTTCCGAGGAACGCGAACCCCTCGCCCGGAATGAATCCCTTCATGACCGGATCTCCGAAAACCCTGGAGAAGAGGTCCCGGCTCTTCATAAGGGCCATGTTGAACCGGTAATAGTCCGGTATGGTCTTGATGGGCCAGTAATGGGCGCTCATCACCTCGCGCCGTATCCCCCTGTTTATGAGCGCGTTGATGATCATCTCGAAGAGGTTTGGCGCGTGCCGCCCCTCGTCCATCGCCTCGTTGATGACCGATAGAAGGCTTTTCTGGTTCGTGATGAGAATGGTATAGGCCATCGACTCCCTGCTCGAGGTCTTCATGCTGAAGAGCATCGCCCCGGCTTTCTTCTTTTTCTTGTACTTCGCGATAAGCTCGGCGAAGTCGATGATCGAGGGATTGTCACCGTTGTAGATTATGTAGTAGTCGGTGTTGCTGTCCATCACCAGGTTGTAGCAGAATTTGACGTCCGAATAATCGCGCGAGACCACCTTGATTGCCGGAAACTTCCTGTCTTTAAAAGGGCCGTAGTTCTCCACATAGGACGCGAGGCCGTCCTCGTAGTTGTTATAAATGATGGTGTGACGAGCGCCCGACGATGCGGAGTTCCGAATGGTGAAATCGACGACGCGGAAACGCCCGCCGAAGGGCAGCAGGTATTTCGAGCGGTCTTCCGCCAGCGATAGAAGCGAGTCGTCTCTGGTTCCGGGATAAGAAATGATGGTGAAATCGTCCATAATGCCCTGTGCCGGGAACGGCGCCGGTGACGTGATGGGTGCTATTTATAAAAGCTCGGGATTAAAAAGCAATTAAAAAACCCGAAGCGACGAACACATACCGATACGCGAAAAATAGTTTGCTTTTACCGTCCGCCCGTGCGAGAAACCGCGATGATGAGAAAGCACCGCCTTACACTTCTGCCCGGCGGCGCGTCCAGGGAATTGCCCGAAGGAACGCCTCTCGTCGACGCGCTTTCCGACATGGGCGTGCTGCTGCGGACTCCCTGCGGCGGCAAGGGCATCTGCGGAAAGTGCGGAGTACAAATCACAGAGGGCGCGCCTCCGCGTACTTCGGCCGACGATCGCTTCTTCCCGGATCGGCCTCACCAGCGGCTTGCGTGCCGCGTGTCCGTCGGCGGCGACATGACGGTGCGAGCCCCGGAACCGGTTTCCGTCCCGCGGTGGGGGCGCGCTCTGCCGTCGCGGCTTAATGAACCGGCCGTGGCGATCGACATCGGAACCACCACGGTCCAGGTATCGCTCGTCGAGCGTCCCGGAGGAGAGACATATCCTCTCGGGTCTTTCCTCAATCCCCAGCGTCGTCACGGCCACGACGTCATAACCCGTATTGCGGCCTCCGCAGATCCGCTGGTGCACGCGTCACTGGTGCGCGTCATTCGACACGCGGTCGCTTCGGCCGTACAAACGGCACTCCACGGGAGAACAGTCGACGCGGAACCGACAGGGCTCCTTGTGGTGTCGGGGAATACGACCATGACGCACCTTTTCTTCGGTCTCGACGTGCGGCCGCTCGGCGTGTTTCCCTATACCGCCGGCGAGCTCGACTACGAGGGCATGACACTTCCCGAGGGTCTTCCCGCATCCACGAGGGTCGCGGCGCTCCCCTCGGCCTCGGCCTTCCTCGGCGGCGATCTCGTCGGAGGTCTCGCGCTGACAGAGGAGACGTGCGCCGGTCGAAGGGTGTTTTTCATCGATATCGGCACCAACGGCGAGATGTTTCTTCGCGATCGCCGGGGTGTCGCCTATGCCGCCTCCTGCGCCATGGGCCCGGCCCTGGAGGGAATGAACATATCCTCCGGCATGACGGCCGACGAAGGGGCGATCAACCACTTTACCGTGTCCGGCGGCGCGCTCGTGCCCGAGGTGATCGGCGGCACGGAGCCCGTCGGCGTCTGCGGTACCGGTATAATCGACGCGCTGGCGATCATGCTCCGTGAGGGCGCGGTCCGCGGAAACGGCGCGTTCGACCGGGCGGCCGTCGGAGCTTCCGGCCTGTTTGCCGGGCGACTCGACACAACGAACGGCGTTCTGTCCTGCCGGCTCGCCGGTAACGTCGCACTCTCCCAGAAGGACATCCGGAACATTCAGCTCGCCAAGGGGGCGAGCCTCGCCGCCGCGCGAATTCTCCTGAGAGAAGCATCGTGCCGGGCCGAAGAAGTAGAGCTGGTGATGATCGCCGGCGCCTTCGGCGAAAACCTCGACATCGACAACTTCCGATCCCTCGGATTTCTCCCCGATTTCCCCGACGCCGAGTACCGTTTTATGGGAAACACGAGCCTTGCGGCGGCCGAACGCGCGTGCGTTGATCCGGCGTTCATCGAACGATGCCGGGCGCTTCGCGACAGCCTGGCGGTCGTCGAGCTCACTTCGCGAGGTGACTTCAACGACCTCTTCATCGAGTGCCTCAATTTTCATTAGATTACGCGAAAAGCGGCTCCGCCTCCGCGATTATGCGGGCGGGCGCGCACATCCGGTCGTTCATGTCATGGGTATTATGTTTTAAATAATCTTGACTTATCACACAATACAATGTATGAATATTTGTGTATTTTAACCGTATTGAACGTCGCGTGCACACCCCGCGAGCCCTCGGGCGTTCCCGGCGGGAACTCCCATCTGTGCCGAGCGGGTCGCGGCCGGTTCCAGGAAGTCGATCAAGGGTACGGGAATATTTGAAATACAGGAGGATTGGATACCATGAATTACAGGCATTACTCTCAGGTGTTCTGGGAGCAGGTAGGCAAATACGGCGATCGCGTCGCCCTCCGCTGCAAGCCGGGCGCCGAGTGGAGGGAGACCTCATGGCGCTCTTTCGGCGAACAGGCGCGCGCACTCGGGAAGGCCCTCATCGAGTGCGGCATCGGCGAACAGAAAACGGTCGGAATTTTCTCGCAGAACATGCCGGCGTGGAGCATCGCGGATATCGGGTCCCTGTGCGTCCGCGCGATACCGGTGCCCATCTATCCCACCAACACCGCCAAGCAGGCCGAATACATCATCAACGACGCGGAGATCGCCGTTCTCTTCGTCGGCGACCGCGAGCAGTACGACAAGGCCATGCAGATATTCGGAAGCAACTCATTTCTAAAGAAGATTGTGGTCTTCAATGAAAAACTCCAGATCAATAAATCTTCCGACGTGATGTACTTCGGCGACTTTCTCGACATCGGACGTAAATCCGGCCGCGACACGGAATTCGACGCGCGCATGGCGCGGGGCGTCCCCGAGGACCTGCTCACCATCATCTACACGTCGGGGACTACGGGCGAGCCCAAGGGCGTCATGCTCGCGCACTCCAACGCCATATTCCAGAAGGAACGCCACGACCGTCGTCTCATCGATCCCAACGATAAAGACATCTCTCTCTGTTTCCTGCCGCTGTCGCATGTCTTCGAGCGCATCTCGACCTACTATGTATACGCCGTCGGTATGACGAACACCTACCTGGACGACACCAAGAAGATCGTGGAATTCATCCAGGAGGTCAAGCCCACCATCATGTGCGCCG
>JAGODA010000082.1 GCA_017998475.1 Spirochaetota bacterium
GCAGCATGGCGATGTCCGACAGAACGACCAGCGCGATGATGATCGCCTTCACGTGGGACGGCACCGGCGCGATACGGTCCAGGTAATAGAGCACGACCAGCACCAGAACGATCGACGGTATCTGCAGCAGCGCGTAGCGAATCGCGGCGCGTCGCGGTATCCCCCTTAATCCCTTCACGATGGCATCCCCCGGCACATTTTTCTCGCGCTGTTCGAAGCGGTCAATCCTTAACATCCTCGATCATGGTAGCGCGCCGTACGGCGAAGTCAACACGAAACGGAATAGGCCGGACCGCCACGAGACTCCGGCGCGCATAAATCTCTTGCAAAACGCCGCGCGGGTGCGTAGATGACACACATCACGGCCCTGCGGGCCGAACACGCGGAGGAACGCCCATGACCGTCGATACGTCCAATATGCGCCAGGTGCTCGTCGATTTTCCGAAACAGTGCGCGGAGGCGCTCGCCATCGCCGAAAACGCGTCGATCAAGGGGAACTACTCCAAACTCCTCGTACTCGGCATGGGGGGCTCCGGCATCGGCGGCGCGATCATCCAGGCGCTCCTTCGCGACGGCGCCCTCCCCGTCTTCACGTCCAGGGACTACGACATACCCGGCTTCATCGGCGCCGATACTCTCACTCTCGCCGTGAGCTATTCGGGCAATACCGAGGAGACGCTTTCGGCGCTCGAAAAGGCGAAAGAGCGCGGTTCAACGACCGTCGCCGTCACCTCCGGCGGCGAGATCGCGTCAAAGGCCGGCACCGTCATCCGCGTGCCCGGCGGCCTCCAGCCGCGCTGCGCCGTGGGCTACCTGCTCCTTCCGGCGCTCCGGCTTCTTTCCAACTCGGGTCTTGCGCAAATCGGCGAAAAGGATTTTTCGGACATGATGGATACGCTCGCCGACACCGCCTCCTACGAGCGAGAGGGCACGGCCCTCGCCGCGCGCCTGTTCGGCCGTGTTCCCGTCATCCATACCTCCGAGCGGATGGCGCCGGCCGGCTACCGCTTCAAGTGCCAGATAAACGAAAACGCCAAGCACCCCGCCTGTCACCACGCGTACCCGGAGCTCTGCCACAACGAGCTGGTCGGCTTCGCCGGGATGGAACGCGAGCGCTTCATCGTGGTCACGATGCGCGATTCCAAGGACCACGAACGCGTCGCGCGTCGCATGGACATCTGCGCGAAGCTCTTCGGTGAAACCGTCGACGTCGTCGAGGTCGCGTCCCGCGGGGAAAGCGCGCTCGCGCGCATGATGTCGCTTATTTACCTCGGCGACTGGGCCTCGTACGAGCTCGCCCTGTTGAAGAAGGTCGACCCCACGCCGGTGACACTCATCGAGAGTTTGAAGAAGACGCTGAAGGGGTAGAGAAATCTCATATTAAGTTGAATATAATATTTATAAAATCTTGTTTTCTTCGATAACATGCAGAAATGATTAATACAAAAATTGTTTGAAATTTAAATTATGTATATTATATTTCGTTTAAAATATATAAGCGAGAGGATCAGGAATGCCCAATAGCAAGAAAATCCGAAATGTCCTTATACCCATTGAAGAGGTTTCAGATGGACTTTTTTCAAATGAGTACTCTATCGTAATAAAACTAGCGGACGGAAGAAAAGTCAGTCTGTACGCGGATAAAGATTTAATAATGAAAAAGGATGAAAGCTTTTTTTTAAAAGTAACCCTCATTGAGGAAAAGGCTAAAACGGTTTTATTACCGAGTGAAGCATTCGAAACCTCCTCCAGTTGGGCCACCGTATCCGAGCTTAAATTCGCCTAACGACAACATATGATATTAAGCAATGTAGAAATTATAAAATGCCTTAAAAGGAAAGATTTCCTCATTGAACCGTTGGAACAATCAGTCGACCCGGGAAAGCCGCCATTTAACACGTCGTCGATTGATCTTCGATTAAACGACGAAATAATAGTTCCAAAACATGAGTATCCGATAACTCTGGATTTACAGTCCGGGAAACCAATCGCTAAATTGCTCAACGATTCTTCAGAAAAGCATATTATTTCCAAAGAACGGCCGTTCATCCTGGAAAAGAATAAATTCATTCTGGCAAATACTATTGAAAAAGTTAGTTTTCCTATAAACGATAAAATGGGCAAAGGATGTTACAGCGCGAGGGTGGAGGGTAAAAGTTCAATTGCACGCTGTGGCGTTATCGTACATTTTACGGCGCCTACCATACACTCAAATTTCTTCGGTCCCATCACATTGGAGATATCAATTCTGAGCGATTATAAATTTACGCTGAAACCCGGAATGTACATATGCCAATTGATAATTGAAGAGGTCAAGGGGTGTCCGAAAATCGCACCGAATCAATTCAGCGGACAGATAAGCCCTTCTGGAATAAGATAAATATCATTAGTTGAATTCGCATAAAGCCATACGACAACATGTGTGTCGATGAAAACCGTTACAGTTCTTTTCCGCCGTCCCATTCCACCAACCAATCCCCGTGGATGATCTCCTCCGGGGTCACGGCCAGCGCGTCGTGGGCCCTGAGGTTCTCGAGCTTGGATTTTCTTACGCCGGAGACGATCCTGATGGTATGGCCCTTCCGCTCCACCTCGATCGGCACACCCGTCTCGACCACGCGGTCGAGGTAGCGATACAGGTTCTGTCTCAGTTTGGTAACGGTTGTTTTCATGGCGTTTGTATTCCGAACTGTTGTGCGGCGCTCCACGGCACCGGCCCGCTTATACTGAATAATAAATAAAAAACGTACGCATGTCAATTACATTGCGTACGTTTTATTCATTGAAAAAACGGGTTCCCTCACGTGATTTGGTTTCTCACCAGTCGCGGACAGCATGCAGAGCGGAACGTAAAAGTCGTCTCACAGCTGATAAAAGAAAATCTTCGTCGGGTTGCCGTCGTTGTCCACGGCGTCCTCCATGTACTGCCAGCCCCGGTTGCCGTAATAGAGAGCGAGGTCCAGCCCGTCCTCGTGGCCCAGGAAGAGGTAGAGCTCCGGGTAGCCCAGGCCGCGCGCCTTTTCTATCACCGCGCCCACCAGCGCCTCGGCGATACCGCGGCGGCGGAACTCCGGCACCACGTACAGCGAGGCGAGCCAGGGATTGAGGTCCTTGCGGGACCACAGGTCGTCGTTCTTCAGCGAAACCATCCCGACCGGCATGTCCTCCTCGATCGCGACGAACGCCGCCGGCACGCCGGCGCCCGCGGCGCGCTGGCGGTAGGCCTTTATTATCAGGTCGTAGCCTATGGGGCGGCTCCGATACCACAGGTTGTACGACCAGTACGCCAGCACCGGGGCGTAGTCGGGACACTCTCCGAGCGGTTTGATCAGCGCCATGGGCTCACCTCTTGAGGCCCAGCGTGCCGCCCGGATTCATGATGCCGCGCGGATCCAGGTAATCCTTGATGGCCAGGATGAGGTCGTGGGCCGTGTCGCCCAGTTCCGCGCGCATCCAGGGCCCCATCATCCTCCCCACGCCGTGATGGTGGGACAGCGAACCGCCGCTGGCGTGGATGGTGTCGATGAGCCCCCTGTGGTAGCGCGTGAAGTCCTCGATATCCTTGCCCTTCCTGATGGGCGAGAGGAAGGTAAAGTACAGGTTGGCCCCGTTCTCATACACGTGTGAAATGTGCACCATGCAGACGGTGTTGGGACGCGCCTTCAGGTACGCGCGTGTCGCGCTCCACACCTGCATCAGGTTCTCCCAGCTCACCGCGGTCTCGAGGGTATCGGTCATGAGCCCCAGGTCCATCAGCGGATCGCGCAGGTACGCGCTCGAGTAGCGCTGCTCCAGCCATTTTTGGGTCGGTCCCGCGCCGAGGGAAAGCCCTCCGTGCTTCTTCGCGACGGACTTTATCTTTGCGGCTACGAGTTTCGCATAATCGGCGTCGCCCTCCACCGCGACAAACATCAGGCAGCGCTTGAGCGGTTTGTACCCGAGCAGGCGCAGCACCCGGTCCGCCGCCGAACCGTTCATGCCTTTCATGGCGAAGGCCACGTCGGTCTCCTCCGGGTCGGAGATACGGAACAGGTGCGGTTTTCCGAACTCGCCCTGCATCGACACGCGCATGGCCTTCACGGCCGATTCGAAATCCTTGTATAGAAACGACGCGTATACTGTGTTGTCGGGTCGCCAGGCGCGGATCTTCATCGTCACCTCGGTTACCACGCCGAAGGCCCCCTCCGAGCCGATGATGATCTGGTCGATATCGGGCCCTATCGCCGCGGCCGGGTAGTCTTTCGTCACGATAACGCCACGAGGCGTCACCACACGCATGGAGAGCACCATGTCCTCGATCTTGCCGTAACCGGTCGAGGCCTGGCCCGCGCCGCGGGTAACGACCCACCCGCCCACGGTCGAATGCTCGAACGACTGAGGGAAGTGCCCGCAGGTGTATCCCGTGCCGAAACTGTTAAGGTGCTTTTCGAGCGCCGGACCGAACATGCCCGGCTGCACCGTGACGCTCGAATTCTCCTCGCTCACGCGAAGAACCCTGTCCATGTGCCTCGTGAGGTCCAGCGACACTCCGCCTTTCGGCGCCTCGACGCCGCGCGTCACCGACGAGTGGCCGCCGAACGGGGTGACGGCGATTTTTTTATCGCTGCAGAGCTTCACGATTTTCACGACGTCCGCTTCGCTCCTCGGATACACCACGGCGTCCGGCGGGTTCTCCACCATCCCATAGCGGAGCTTGACGAGGTCCAGGAAAAACTTGCCGTACGAGTGGTACGCGCGATCGAAGTCGTCAGTGGAGACGTTCGCCTCGCCGACAATCTTCTTCAATGAAGAGAGCACCGCCGGAGAGAGCCTGCACTTTTTCGAAAGTTTTACGTCCTCTTCCCCCGGCATGTAGCGCTCGCCGAGGTCTTTCCGGGTCAGATTGAAGGTCCTGGCTATGTACTCCAGCGTGCCGTGGCCGACTATCTCCTCGTGGTTCGGGTCGCCCCATTTAAGGATGCTGCGATAGTTCTTACGGTTCATCACGTCCCCTCCGTTGTTATCGATCATCGTGGAACCGCGAGCGCCTGCTTCGCCGCGGCGAGTTCTTTTTTAACACGCGCATCGTTCCATTTCAACTCATTCGCGGCGATACGCGCGATCTTCTTCAATACCGTGTCTCCCGGATCCCCGAGCGTTCCGAGTCCGGTGCGGCGCATCAGGACATCGGTGAGGGTCCTGGCCATTTCATGACGAATGGCGTACACGACCTCGGCGCCGATTTCGCCGTCGGCGTTTAGCTGCGCCGCGAGCGATTTGTCGGCGCGCGCGATGGCCAGCACCTTCGAATACTCCGTCCCGTAGTTCATGGCC
Organism: Spirochaetota bacterium; assembly: GCA_017998475.1. Classification (GTDB taxonomy): domain Bacteria; phylum Spirochaetota; class UBA4802; order UBA4802; family UBA5368; genus MVZN01. Next base: position 5,314 of record JAGODA010000082.1, read on the forward strand.
AGGCAGCGCACGGTGTTCTCGCGGAAATCGGCGTGGCCCTCCACGGCCTCGGCCAGGAACCTTTCCATGTCCTCTATCTCGCATCCGGCGAGGTACTCGTTGTCGGTGCGAGAGGGCGGGAGCGTCCTCTTCAGCTTGACCTGCACCATCTTGAGCACGTTTACCGCGAGATTCCGGCTGGTGGTCCACTTGCCGCCCTCCACGGTGATAAGCCCGTCCAGACCGTCCAGCGCGTTGTTGTAGATCTCGTACTTTCGCGAGGTCGCGTAGGTGCCCTCGGTCTGGTCGTCCACAAGAGGCCTGAGGCCACCGTAGGCGAAGAGCACGTCCTTTATCGACAGCTTTCCGTCGCCGAACGACAGGTTTATTTCAGCGAGAAAGTCTTCGATGCTCTCCCTGGTAACACGGTAGTTGTCCGGATCACCCTGGTACTCTTTGTCGGTGGTGCCGATAAGCGAGTGCCCCCGCCACGGGATGATAAAGAAGTGCCGACCGCCGGGGGTCATCATCGTTACCGCTCGATCGGTCAGGCTCCGCGTTATAACGTGAATCCCTTCCGAACGGCGGATCTGGTGCAGGCCCTTGCCGTTGTTCGATGTGTTCAGGACGAGGTCCGCCCACGGTCCCGCGCAGTTGATCGTGAGCTCGCCGCGCACTTCGACGCTCCTGTTCTTCAAAATGTCGCGCACCCTGACACCGGCCACCCGTTTATCGCCGTCATATACAAAGCCCTCCACCCTGGCGTAGTTCGCGACCTTCGCGCCGTGACGAATCGCGGACTTGATGAACGCCAGCGTGAACCGTTCGGGCGTGATGCTCTGGCAGTCATAGTACATGGACGAACCGGTAAGTTTCTCCGCCCTGAGCTTCGGCGCCATGGCAAGGGTTTTTTTCCGGGAGAAGGTCGAGTGGTTGGGTATGCGCTTGCTCCGGTCCCAGGTCCATTTCTTGTCGAAAGCGAGAATGTCGTAGGTGGTAAGGCCGAGTTTAAGCACGTACTTGTTGTTTTTCAGTTTATCGTAATTCGGCACCATGAAAGGAATCGGATACACGAAATTCGGCGCGATGTTGGAGAGTATACGGCGTTCCCGCAGGGACTCGCGCACCAGCCCGTACTCGAGGTAGAACAGGTAGCGCAATCCCCCGTGAATGAGCTTGGAGTTCGCCGCGGAGGTCGCCCAGCCGAAGTCGTTCTTTTCGACCAGGGCCACCTTCAACCCGCGCGATGCGGCGTCGTAGGCCACCGCGGCCCCGGTGATCCCTCCCCCGATGATGACGACATCGAATATTTCATCCCTGTGTTTTTCGATGAAGCGTTCCATCTATTACCTCCTTTTCGCGCCTCGCGCGCCGTAGTTCTTTTTATAAAAGGCGAATATTTTCTCCTCGGTATAATCCAGCACATCGGCCATTATCTTCCGCGATTTTTCCGCCTGCCGCGCGACGATCGCGGCGTGGATGTCGCGGTGAAAGCGCGCGGAACGCCGCCTGTTCTCCGGGTCGCTGAAATACAGGTAGCCGTGGTCGCGGAATAGCTGGTTGAAGAAATTGAGTATGAAGATGTACAGCAGATTGCCGCTGGCGCGCGCGATCAGGTGATGCACCGCAAGGTCGCGCTCGAGCATGTCGTCGTCACCCTCGGCAAGGGCGATGGATTCCAGCTCCCGCAGCTGTTCTTCCGTGCGGTTTTCGGCGGCCTTCGCGGCCATTTCGGGGACGAGGAGCCTTCTGATGGCGAGCGTGTCGGTGAGAATTTCCCGATCGAAGACCTCGTCCAGGTAGACGATCGCCTTGAAGAGCTCAAGATTTCCGCTTTCGAGATAGTTCTTAACGTAGATGCCGTCGCCGTGCCGTATCTCGACGAGGCCCATCACCTCGAGCTTTTTAAGCGCCTCGCGCAGCGTAGCCCGGTTCACACGGAGATTCGCGGCGATCTCACGCTCGGCCGGGAGCCGCTCGCCGGGCCTGAAACGGCCCTCTACTATCCTTCCGATCATCTGGCTGACGATCTCTTCGTGAAGGCGGCTTCGCGTTACCGGATCGAGTCTCTTGGCGGCGACCGTCATGGCTTCCCTCCGGGTTATTGGTCGAGTGGTCCGACCAATAATTAGAATAGCGCCCGACGGTCCGGCGGTCAAGGTTTTTACTGGATTTTAAAGGGTTTTTTAGAAAATCCGGCGGGGGAATCACAAAGCACGATCATCCGCGAAATGGGAGCCCGTACCGGGAATCGGCGGATATCCCGGCACGGGCTTCGCGTATTTCAGGCGCCGACAAATCGCTCAAGCGGCATACGCAGGCTTACTGGCTCCGGATAACTCTTTACGTATCCGACGCGCAGCAGCATCGCGATGGTTTTCACGCCGACGCGGGAAGCGATTTCGCCCTTCCACGGGACCTCCTGGAGCGCCTGGGTCATCGGGTGGACCGCCATTGACTTTTCGCGCAGAAGGAGTCCCATGCGCTGGAATGCCCGTCCCGCGTCGATGAGCGCCGCGGGACCGCTTCCGTGCGCGGTGAGCACAATCCACCCTGCGCAATTCTCAACCTGTTTCTTCGCCATTCCCACGCCCTGTTCGCGGAAACTCTTCTCGAGCACCGACTGCCGGTTAAAGAAGGTCCCCACGTACCATCCGGCAATGCCCGTTATCTCCATGGAGGCCGGAGTGAGGCCGTTGTAGTGCCTGCGCTGTTCGTCCTTCGACCAGCGTATCCAGTCCGCCAGCTCTTCCTGCGCCTCGTTCCTCCAGGTCTGGGTCCTGTTCGCCTCCAGCGTCGCCTCGGAAAGATACCTCCCCACGGGAGAGAGCCGCGGAAAATACAGAAACCGCGCGTCCGATCCCGTCACTTCCGCGAGGTCGGCGGCACTGATGTCACGCGTCATCATGCCGTTACGGACCGTGCGGCGCATGCGTATTCGCTCCACCGGATACTCGAGCACCGAGCCGCGACCGATCCACGCCTCGAGAAGCGCGGTGTCACGCGCCCCCTTCCCTGTCACCCGGTACTCAAGCCTCCGCCCGTGGATACCCGCGGCGATCGCCAGGTTTTCAATAAACGCGCCCATAGAGAGCATCACGTCATGGTTACCCGGATCGACGGCCGGGAGCCAGCGTGAGCGCTCTGTCCCTATGCTCCATTGGCCCGGCCTGTCGACTCGTACGGTCCACGGCTGGGTGTTGTGCCCGCTCGGGGCCCGGGATGCGAGATCAAGCATCGCGCGCTCCTCCCCGTCCAGAAACTTCATGGCCCCGTCCCGCTCCGCGGCGCCCTCTTTCCCTCCATCCTCGTCCATCGCGAACGCCGGAATAAGGCGCGGAAGGGAGGCCGCGAGCACCGCGCCGCCGGCGGTCATCAGGAATCCTCTTCTGGTAGTATTCATGGTTGTGCCTCGCTTGTATAAATAGAGTATTTACTCTAATATAGAATATAGAGCATATACTCTAATTGTCAATAAAAAATCGAGTTTCGCTTATGTTTTTTGTTTTTCCGGAAACCGGGAATGCGCGCCGCAACTGCTCCCGGCCCGAGCGGAGGGAGTTCTTGGTCCACCGGGACGTGGAAACCGAAAACGACCGCCGGAAATCCTTTTGAAATTTACCGGCGGTCCCGGGGGACGGTCACTTGACGTACAGGGCGTTCCCGTTGTCGGCGATATCCTTTTCGTACTGCGCCGGTGCGGTTTTGCCGACGAGCTTATACGCCGACAGGGCGTAGTTCTTGGCCGTCCGGCACAGGTCGATCGCCCCCTTCGGGTGCGGAGAGTCCAGCGCCGTTCTGGCGTCTTTCAGATTCTGGCTCGCCATCTGCATGTATTTTTCGACTTTTTTATCGTCCACGTGGTCCACAAGGTCGACCCCGACCGCGTCGACGAGCGTATCGGTCCGTTCCACATATTTCTTCGCGAGGCTTCGGTACAGCGCCGACTGAATCTTCAGGTATTCGTTGTAGATCGCGATGGCTTCCCGGTATTTGGTCTGAATGAATTTCACCTTGCCCAGCTTTATCTGCTTCTCCGCCTCGGCGAATGACGCGAGGTCAGCCGCGTCACCGAAATTCTTAGCGGGCACCTCGAGGGCCTTGATCTCCTTCTCACAGCGCTCGCGCAGATGTGTGGCGTCCGAAAGATCGCTCGCGAACGCGCTACCCGTCAGGATTACAAACGCGAGCGGTACTGTTACCACGCTCACTACGCGCCCGGACAACGCCTTTATTGCACTTCCCATCATTACCGTTCCTCCGATTAATTGTTGTCATTAAGATATATCAGGAGAGCATCGATTACAAGGAGATAATCGAAAGCACTCCCCTTGGCCCGTCGGGATAGAAACGGAGCGACGCGCTATTTTTGCTTTCAATTCGATACTTGCTCGGGTAGTATTTCTGCTTTATGACGGCATCTTCATTGGTGCGACGCAGAAACCTGTTCGAGGAATGGAGATGAAACGATACGGCCTCCCGTTATTTGTTCTTGCCATCTGCTTTATCCACATGCCTTTCGCCACTCAGTTCATGGCGGCGACGGTACCGTCGCTTGCCGGGCGCGTCAGCGACACCGCCGGAATGTTCTCCGCCCCTGTGCGCGCCGAGGTCGAGAGCCTGCTCGCCGCCCACGAGCGCGATACCACCAACCAGGTGGTTGTGGCGACCGTCCCCTCACTCGAGGGCGAAGACCTGGAGGGCTTTTCGATCCGCCTTGCCGAGGCATGGAAGATCGGACAGAAAGGGAAAGACAACGGGGTGATCCTTCTTTTTTCGAAGGAAGACCGCAAGATCCGCATCGAGGTCGGCTACGGCCTGGAGCACCGACTCACCGACCTGATCTGCGGAAGGATCATCCGGAATCATATCGTCCCGAATTTCAAGGCGGGCCGTTTCGATGACGGGCTGCGCACGGGCGTCGCGGCGATTCTGGAAATCCTGAACGGGAAGGACGATGTGGGCGCCGCCGGTGAAACATCCGCGGAACCGGCGAAAGATTTCGCTTACTACACGAATAGTGTTCTTCACTATCTCGTCGCGGCGATCCTCATGGGAATCAGCGTGGCATTCTTCGCCGGTGTTCTGTACGCGTTATTCAGCATGGCCTTTTTCCAGACGGGTGTCGCAGGATGGGCGGGATTCACCGTCTTCTCGCCTGTATTTTTCCTGTTGATCCTGCTGCCGGCGATATCCGCGCTCGAATTCGTCGGGTGCGGCGAAGAATGTTTCACCGTGGCGGGATTCGCCATCGCAGCGCTGCTTATCGGCATGAAAATCTATTTCCTGCGCGCGCGAGGCGGAAAGCGCATCGCCGAAAGATTCCGCATGGATCTGTCCAGCACCTCCGGAGGAGGATCGTCCTACAGTTCCTCATCGTCATGGAGCTCTTCCGGTTCCTCGTCGAGCGGATCGTCCTCCTTCAGCGGTGGCGGCGGCAGTTTTGGAGGAGGCGGCGCCTCGGGTTCGTGGTGAGGGGGCGGCGTATGTCCGGCGCGATTGTTCTCCATGGTGGCGGCACATGCCACCGGAACGTACGCCTTGTTTGCAGGACACTGTCAGGTGAGTATCATCACTGTACAATTTACACTACGATCACGATCGAAAGCTTTCACCGCCAGATGCGCAA
>JAGODA010000083.1 GCA_017998475.1 Spirochaetota bacterium
GTATGATTTTAGATGATGTTGCTGCACGTACGTCAGCCGCTGTCCGGCGTTGTAAAGCTCCAATTTAATGAGACAAATAGGACTATCTGTTATAATGCAGGCTTGTCAAGAACTTGTTGTGTCCCGGGGTCGCCGCGCGCGAAAACCTGTGGACAGGCGGTTGAAAATATGGTATCCGTATGCCCGCCGCGCCGGCGTATCGGGCGGCGCAACGAACCGGGAGGGGGTACCACCGATGATATACCGTTCGCCGATACTGTTCGCGCTCCTCGCGCTTATGATCCAGTCCGCCTCCGCGCAGGAATTCTACAACCGCCAGCTGAAAGACAACCGCGACATGGTGAAACAGCAGTACGCCTCGGACATCGAGAAGAAAGAGGCGATTCTCAGAAAAATGCGCGAGTTCATCGGCGAGATAAACGGCCGGCTGAAGCAGGGGAGCTCCACGAAGATCGACGTTCCCATCGACATCGAGGCGGTAAGCGACATCAAGGCCACCGATCAGATCCACACGTCCAAAAAGGTCCCGCCGAGGGAATACGCCTATCTGCTCGACGACGTCGCCTATCGTGCCGAGGCGGGCCTGAGGGCCGCGGCGCTGGGGAAGGCGGCATTCGGCGAAAAGGTGGAGCTTCTGCTCCAGTCGGAGGAAATGGACACCGTTGACGGCGTGCGTGGGCCGTGGCTCCTGGTGCGCCGCGCCGGCGGCGAGGAGGGATGGATCTTCTCGGCGTACCTGGCGAGGGAAAAGCCCGCCGGGCGCCCGGTAAAAAAGGCGGCCCCGCCGGCTGAAAGGAAGGCCGCGGAGGCCTTTTACGCCTACGTGGCCGACTCCGACGTCCGCATGCGCGACGCGGGCTCGAGCGCGGGTTCGGTGATCGGAAAGTTCGATTTCGCGGAACGAGTGGAGGTGCTCGAGCAGTCGCGGGAGATGGAAACCATCGGCGGCAAGAAGCGTCCGTGGTTCCGGGTCCGGCGATCGAACGGGTCCGAGGGCTGGATATTCGGCGGCTTACTACAGAAGAAGGAGCCGGCAGCCTCCGCTTCGGGCCCGAAAGAGGAGGCGCCCGTAACGGCCGCGGGAACGCGCGAATTCGCCGTCCCCACCACCGGCAAGGTGTCCAGCAAATTCGGCTACCGCGTGCACCCGGTAACGAAGAAAAGCCAGAGCTTTCACAGCGGCATCGACATCTTCGCGCCGAAGGGTACGAAGGTAACCGCGACGGCCGACGGCGTGGTGAAAACGGCCGCTTACAACAACAACGGCTACGGCAACCTGATCATACTGGAGCACGAGAAGGAGCTTTCCTCGTACTACGCCCACCTCGAGAAGATACTGGTTACCCCGGGGCAGCGGGTAAAGAAGGGCGACCTTATAGGCACGGTTAACTCCACCGGCATGTCAACCGGCAACCACCTGCATTTCGAGGTGCGCCGCGGCGGCAAGGCCATGGACCCCGACGAATTCCTGCGCTGAGGCGCGCGGCCCTCAGCCCTGCAGCAGCCGGGCGATCGCGTCGCGCATCGCCTCGTTGAGATCCTCAACGCTCCGGTAGCGCGACGGATCGATGGGGCGGCCCGCCGAAAGACGCGCCCGCGCGCCGGAGAACAGGCGCGGAACGATCTTCCCGCGCGGCAGAATCTCGAAGGATCCGCGGATGGCCACCGGTACGATTTTTTTCCCCAGATTTTTCGCGAGGTAGGCCGCGCCCGTCCTGAACTCTCCCATGCTCCCGTCGCGGCCGCGCGTTCCCTCGGGAAAGATGACGAGCGATTTGCCCTGCCTGAGCAGATCGGCGCCCGCCTTCAGCGTCGGGATGACGTTGCCGCCCCGCTCCACGAATATGACCGGCGCGCCGACGAACACGTATTTGAGGAACGAGAGCTCCTTCTTCCCGATGAGGTACACGTTCCGGCGCGAGCGGTAGGGCAGGGACGAGAGTATCCACAGAACGTCGAGATTCGACTGGTGGTTGGCGATGATGACGGCGTTATCGGCCGCCAGGCGCTCGCCGTTATCGACGCGCAGTCCCCAGCAGAGGCGCGAGACCGCGCGCACCGCGAGCAGGAACAGCTCGTTCAGCGGATTGCGGAAGACCGCGGCGCGGGTGCTGATTTCCCCGTGGAGGATGGTCTTGTCGATGGGGGGCCCCTTGCGAGGAGGGCAGGATGAAAGGTGGGCCAGGATATCCTCGAGCGTCCGCGCCGCGCGAAGCCTCTCCGGTTCTATCTCGATGCCGAGCTTCTCCTCCAGGCGCACCACGAGCTCGATCATCCCCAGCGAATCGATCCTGAAGTCCGCGAGCGTGGAGCCGGCGTAGAGCGTCTCCACGCCGAGCGCTTCCCGCAGCGCCTCCACGATCTCCCGGTCGCGCGCGGTGATCCCCGCAAGCGCTTTTCTGAGCACCGGCGCGCCGGCTGCCGAGGTCTGGTAATCGCCCAGGTCGAGCGTGCGTCGCACCTCGTTGAGAAGCACCTTGCGCGTCGAGTTGCGGGGAAGAGGGTCGAACGATACGGCAAAACCCATAACCCGTTTGTGCGGGGGAAGGCCGGCGTTCAGGCGGGCGATCTCGGAAGCCATGAGCTCGAACGCGCCCGCGCTCCTGACGCCCGGAACGACCACCGCGAAGACCGTTTCCCTTCCGCCGGCCGCGCGCCCGAAGACGGCGGCCTCCGCGATGTGTTCGGAGGTTTTCAGGGTTTCCTCGATTTCTTCGGGATACACGTTCTTCCCCGAGTCCAGGACGATCACGTTTTTCAAGCGGCCGGTGACGTGGATCCGGCCTCCTTCGTCGACGCGCCCCAGGTCGCCCGTGTTGAAAAAGCCCTCGGCGTCGAAAGCCTCCGCGTTCGCCTTCGGATTCCGGTGATAACCCTTCATAACCGCGTCGCCGCGGATCCACAGCTCGCCGATTCCGTCGGCGTTGACGTTCTTCACCCTCACCTCGTTGCCCGGCATCGGCGGACCGACCGAACCCGCCCGGTTGTCATCGGGGTGAGAGATCGACACGGGCCCCGTGGTTTCGGTGAGGCCGTAGCCCTCGATCACCGTGAGGCCCATCCGGTTATATCGGTTGAAATAAGACCGTTTGAGCGGCGCTCCCCCTGATATGAAAAAGCGCATGGAGCCGCCGAAGAGGGCACGCACCGGAGCGAACACCCGGCGCGGAACAGCGGACAGGCCCATCGCGCGAAGGGCCGGCGCCACGGCGAGCATGAAAAGCAGTAAGCGGTATTTAAAGAGCGAGTCGGCCTTCACCCGGTTCAGGATGCCGTCCAGAAAAAGCTCCCACAACTGAGGAGCCGCGGGGAAGATGGTGATGCGGTTCTCGGCGAGACTTCGCATGATGTCCGGGCCCTTGAGTGAGGGCTGGAACACGAGAGAGCTTCCGGCGGCGAAGGGACCGATGAAATTGGCGACGAAAGCGTAGGCGTGATAGAGCGGGAGGATGCACAGCAGCTGGTCCCTCTCGTTCAGTCCCAGGTATTCGGACGTCGCGATGGCCGTTTTAAAGAGATTGGCGTGCGAGAGCGCCACGACCTTCGCCCTGCCCGTCGTGCCCGAGGTGAAGAGGTACGACGCCGTGTGGTCCGGGCTCACCCTTGCGGGCCGGAAGCCGCGGGGGTCGCCGGTCGAGCGGCCCGCTTCAACGCCGAAAACGGGAACGCCGCGCACCAGACCGCGGAAGTCCCCGGAGACGAACACCGCCTTCGCCCTGACCTCGCCGAGCATCCGCGCGTAGTCCGCCGGGGCGAGGGTGGTGTCCAGTGGAAGCGCGATCGCCCCCAGCGAGGTTATCGCCATGTAGGTTACGCACCAGTCGGCGGAGTTGCCCGCCAGAATCCCGATAACATCGCCCTTGCCCAGGCCCTTCCTCCGGAGGAAGGCCGCCCTCGCCATGGCGGCCTCAACCGCCCCGGCGTACGTGGTTCGGTTATCGAAAAGTATCCTCTCGCCGTACGCGTCACGACGGGAGATGTAAAAATCGTAGAGATTGTCCATAACGCCTTCCGGTGTGAGGTTTGATCCGGGCGTCGAAAGCCACCCCGGGCGGGTGGCGCGAGCGCACCGCTGTGATTGGAGGAAAAGTGATGATTATGTCAAGAATAACATCTAAAAATATAATGTTTTATTTTTTAAGTGTGGTGACATATTATATAACAACACATATAGGTTAATATGTCATATGCGGCGCGGCGCCGGCCGAAGGGCCCTCAATCGAAGTTTATTTCCTCCGAGGGAAGCCTGAGGGAGTCGTCCCGCCCGGTTTCACCGACCGGCGCGTCGGCCCCATCGGCGTATTCCGGCGCGTCGTTCCGGCCGGTCCTCTCCTCGGGCATGCCGGTCTCTTCGAGGACCGTCTCTTCGGCGGTTTCGCGTGTCTCGTCGCTCACGCGCCGGGCCTCCCTTCTGGACGGGGCATCATCGTCCCAGGAGGCGATGTGGTCGCGGGAGCGGTAAAACTTGGCCTTTGTCGAGAGCACGCTCGGGTTGTCGATGAAGACCTGGCCGAAGTTGAACTCAAGGTTCGGATCGTCAAGAAGCACTCCCATGGCCTTTTCGCCCTGCGCGGCGGGAATGGCCGACATGCGAAGGAGCTCGTCGATTCCGAAGGTGAGCGTAACGGGCTTGGTGCTCTTCAGCGATACGCGGTCTTCAAGCAGCTTGTTTTCCAGAAACGCGTAAATCCTCGTGATGGGGTGAGCGTAGACCTTCGACTCGAGCCGGATGTAGGTGAACCAAATGCGCTGGCTTATCGCCATGAATATCTTGCTGGCCATGGCGGCCGATTTGCCCAGGATCTCGGCGAAATTGTCCTTCTTGATCGAGAGAAGGGTGGTGGTGCCCATGCTGAGCGCGGTCGCGTTGCGCGGTTTGTTCGAGATGATCGCCAGCTCGCCGAAGATATCGCCGTCCTTGAGGACGGAGAGCAGGATCTCCTGTCCGCTCCCGACCTTGACGATCTTTACCCTTCCCTCCTTAATGACGAAAAGGTCTTCGCCCTTCTCGAACTCGGCGAAGATCATCTGTCCGTCGCGGTAGACGAGGGAGGAGCCGTTGACGATGGGCCCCGCCGGCGCCGGCGCGTTCGATCCGCGCATCTCCTCGAGCATCGCGCGCACCTCGCCCGCATGCGCGCCGTCCGGGTACTGCCGGGCGCAGCTCTCGATGATGTGGCGCGCGTAATCCGGCCTGCCGGCCAGGCGGTAGTGCCTGGCCAGGTCGAAGAGCCTGGTCTCGTCCGGAATGAAGTCGTCGTCGGGAGGGTCGAGCGAAAACATCATCTCGTTGTAGGTGCGAAGCTCGTTGGCGAAATAGTTCAGGATCTTGATCGCCACCTTCGGGTTCTGCTGGACGAGTTCGATGAAACGCTCGCGCTTGAGTGTGATGATTACCGAGTCCCTGCGCGCTATGGCCGATTCCATGCGCGGGCGCCTGCAGAGTGTTGACGTGAAACCGAACACCTCTCCCTGGCGCACGAGCGGTTTGTGAAGCTTGATCCGGTCGTTGTTGCCGTGGAGGCCGACCTCTCCCTTTTCCACGATGAAAATGTCGTTGGGATCCTCGTCGCCCTCTACATAGATGTAGGCGCCGGCTTTGAATACGCTCTTCTTTCCTGTCTCAAGTGCCATGGCTACATCCAGTATACCTGCATGGCGTCACGCAGTTCCTTCATCATCGTTTTTCCGGCGAGCGCCTCGACCACCGCGAGCGCGAAGGGGATGGCGCAGCCGGGGCCCCTGCCGGTGATGATGGTTCCGTCGACCTCGACGGGAGCGCCCGTCGAGGTCGCGCCCTTCATCGTCCCCTCGAAACCGGGATAACAGGTAGCTTTCTTTCCCTCCAGCACCCCGGCGTGTCCCAGCACCATTGGCGCCGCGCAGAGCGCCGCCACGACACCCCCCCTTCCGTGTATGTCGCGGATGAACGATATGACCGTTTCACTCTTTCGCAGGTTCTCGCTGCCGGGCATGCCCCCCGGCAGGACTATGGAGGCGAAATCCGCCGGGTCCAGGCCCGAAAGCGGCTCGTCAGCGGTGAGGGCGATGGCGTGCGAGCCGCGTACCGGATTGCCCCCGACGTTCGTGGCGGTGGTATCGAGGCCCGCGCGGCGCAGCACGTCGAGTATCGTGACGGCCTCGATCTCCTCAAAGCCCTCCGCGATCGGAACGAGTATTTTCATGGGAACCTCCGGTCACGCGCGACGCGTTCATTCTTCGTATAGTGCGCCGCCTATTCTGGGGCCATCGTAACGGTCCCGTCAAGGCATATTCGCGATCAGGTGAAAGGTTCGGATCAGGCTTCGATCAGTCGAACGAGCTCGTCGAATACGCCGGGTACGGTCTCATCGATGCGCGCGAGTTCGTCCGACGTGAAGTCGGAAAGCACGTAGTCGGCCACCGCCATGTCAGGGTGCGGCGGTCTGCCGACTCCGAATCGGATACGATGGAAATCCGCCGTGCCCGTGTGCTGAATGATGGAGCGCAGTCCGTTGTGCCCCTTGTGGCCGCCGCCGAATTTTGTCCGCACCTCGCCGAAAGGAAGTTCGATCTCGTCGTGTATGACTATGAGATTATCGGCGGATTCGCGGTAGTAGTCGAGAGCGGCACGGACGGAGACGCCGCTGTTATTCATGAAGGTGTCGGGGAAGAGAAAGAGAACCGCCTCTCCCGCTATCGTGCCTGTCGCGGCAGCGGCGGAGAACTGCTTTTTTCCGGGAGCGAGGGACGCCAGGCGGGCGATCGATTCCCCCAGCAGAAAGCCGATATTGTGCCTGTTATTACGGTATTTTTTGCCGGGGTTGCCGAGGCAGGCTATGATTTTCATGATGCCGTGGGTACCGGAAGTGCGGACGGCGCGGATCTATTTGCCTTTTTCAAGATGCTCGGTCGCTTTCTCGAGGCTGTCGAAGAGCACCAGGTGTCTGTCGAGTTCGGTGACGGCGAAGAGCTTCTTGATGTCTTCGTTCAGTCCGGCTATCACGAAGTGCAGGTTGTCCTTCTGGGCCTTTTTCGTGGAGCTCAAGAGCAGGCTGAGCGCCGAACTGCAGATGAAGCCGACCTCGAAGAGGTCGAGGATGATGCTTCGCTTCTTTTCCTGGAGTCCGCGCACAACCTCCTCGAGGTCCTGCAGGTTCTCGTTGGAAAGCGAGCCTTCTATTCTGAGGATGCTTATGTCGCTGATCAGCTGTGGAATGATTCTCATTTGATGAACCTCAGGATTCGACGTATGATGAGCCTCCGCTCGACGCGACGTCAAGATATTTTTTAACCGCGGGACCGGCGAGGCGTCCGCCGCGGGGTAGCCCGGAAAAACCGGGCGGCGCGCGTTCATGGCCCGTGATGGATGAGGGCCCTCCGTTGTCTGCTTCGAGGCGACTCTGTTTATGAAAATTTATGAAACTGAAACCGGTAAAACATATATACAATTCCTTATTACACTATAGGGTGCCTGTGTATTGCAAAATATGTTGACAATTACGGCCACGGACCTACCGTTGATTATCGTTGTTCACCGAGGTTTATTTTAATGAAATCCGCCAAGATCGTCTCCCCACGCGCGTTCGAGGTTACGGAAGAGAAAATTCCCGCGGTCGCCGACAACATGGTGCTGGTGCGTCTTCAGAAAGCGGCGCTCTGCGGTTCCGATCTCCCGTATTTCGCCAACAGCTTCAATCCGGCGGGCTATCCCTTTCCTCCCGGTTACCCGGGGCACGAGTGCATGGGAATCGTCGAGGAATCGCGGAGCGCGTCGTTCGCACCCGGCGATCGCGTGATGTATTATCCTCCGCGGCTCGACGCGTACAAGGAATTTCATGTCGCCGACCCGGGCAGACTCCAGAAACTTCCGGCGCAGGGCGATACGAACATACTGCTCATGACCCAGCTTCTCGGGGCCGTGTCCCACTGCGTCTTCAGGCTCGACAGCCCCTACAAAAAGGACGTGGTCGTGGTCGGGATGGGGCCCGTGGGACTGCTTTTCGTTTCGCTCATAAAGAACCTCTCTCCCCGGAACGTCATCGCCGTGGATCCGCTGGATTACCGTCTCGACGCCGCGCGGCGTATGGGGGCGGATCACACGGTCAATCCGTCCGGTACCGATCCGGTAAAGGCCATCCGCGATATAACCTCAGGGGCGATGGCCGACATCGTCATCGACGCCTACGGCCAGCAGAGTTCCGTGATAAACACCTGTTTCGAGTTCGCGCGCCACAACGGCCAGGTGGCCTTCTTCGGCATCTGCCTGGAGGAGGCGCCGCGGCTCAACTTCAACGAGTTCTTCCGCAAGGAGCTCCGGATGGTCGCCTCGGTCGGACCGGACCTCTCCATCGATTATCCGTTCGCGCTCGACATGATACTGAGAAAAGCGATCGACGTCTCCCCGCTTATCACCCACGTTTTGCCCTTCGAGGACATACAGAAAGCGTTCGAGATGGCGGTCAACAGAGAAGACGGAGCGATCAAGATAGTCTTAGAATTCTAACGGTCAGGACAATCACATGCAACGTTCACGGATTTCCGGCTTCATCGCGTGCGCCATCGCGCTGGTGCTCGCGGGTCTTTTCATTAACTACGCGTTCGTGGAGATATCGGCCTTCGAGATCTCCGGCATCGGCCTGCTGGACGCGTATACGTATTACGCCCTCGCAATTCCGATATCGCTTGTGGCCCTGGGTATCTGCGGTACGGGATTCTGGGTCGGCTGGACGATACTAACGATAAAGGTGGCACCCCCTATGCCTGAAATTGTGGAAAAAAAGGATTACGCGAAAGTAAAGGCTTTCTTCCTGTGTCTGTTCACCGTGGCGCTGGCCGCCGTCTTCGTCTATGGACTTTCAGTGCGGAACTACTGGGCGCTGGCCATCCCGGCCGCGGCGGTAACGCTCGTCGTGCTGGGCATGGTGTTCTGGGTGGGAATCGCGATCATATCGGCGCGCTCGACGCTGCCGGAAGACAAAAAACAGTAATCCATGTAATGAGGGTCCTTTTCTTATGTTACCGGGGTAACCCCTACTGCGGAGGGCAGGGGATATATCTCTATCATCTCACCAGGGAGCTCGCGAAACTCGGCGTCGAGATGGACGTGCTCGTGGGGCCGCCCTATCCCGATCCGATGGACGGGTGGGCGTCGGTATACAGGATCGAGAACCTCAACCTGTGGTACGAAAGGACCATGCGTCTGCCGTATGAAAAGCTGACGCGCATTTACTCCCCCTGGAATTTCGTCGACTACTTTCTCACGCGATTTCACGTCTTCCCCGAGATGGAAACCTTCAGTCTGCGCGCCTTCTTCAGAATGAAGGAGCTTCTGCGGGACAGGAAGTACGATATCGTACACGACGTACAGTGCCTCGGCTGGGGGCTTTTGCCCATGAGGGCCTACGGCATGCCCATCGTTTCGACGGTGCACCATCCCCTCACCATGGACCGCGAGGCCGATTTCCTCATTGACAGGGGGTTCTGGGAGCTCGCGACAACGGTGCTCTTCTACCCGCTTTCGATGCAGCGCGTCGTCATCAAGCGGCTGGACCGCGTCATCACGTCCTCCAACGAGGGTGTGGGGACGCTCGGAAGGGCCTTCGGTCTTCCTGCGGACAGGCTTTCGGTGGTGTATAACGGAATGGACGTCGAGACTTTCCGCAATACCGGCGAGCCGAGAAAAGAAAGGACTCTCCTGTTCGTGGGGAACACCGAGGACCATAAGAAAGGCATGCGCTATCTTTTCGAGGCGCTGGCCATGCTGCCCGAGGACGTAACGCTCACCATAGTCGACGAGGGCCCGCCCGGGCGGCTGACCGCCTGGGGGATGATACGGGAGCTCGGGCTCGAGCGGCGCGTCGTGTTCACCGGAAAGGTGGACCTGCCGACGCTCGTCAGCCTCTATTCAACATGCACCGTCGCGGTGATGGCGTCGCTCCACGAAGGCTTCGGGCTTCCCGCCGCCGAGGCGATGGCATGCGAGACGCCGGTGGTCGCCACAACCGCGGGGGCGCTTCCCGAGGTGGTGGGGGACGACGGCGCGGGCATACTGGTGCCGCCCAGAAACCCCGCCGCCATTCGCGACGCGGTCGAGAAGCTCCTGGCGGATCCGGGGCTTCGGAGCTCCATGGGGAAGAAGGGCCGCAGGCGCGCCGAGGAGAACTTCGCCTGGCCGGTCGCCGCCAGGAACACGCTCGCGGTGTACCGGGATGTAATCGAGTCGTACAGGAGCCGGTCATGAAAATCTGTCTTATGAGCTACAGGGGCAATCCCTACTGCGGAGGGCAGGGCATCTACCTGATGTACGTCGCGCGCGAGCTCGTTAAGCTCGGTCACGAGGTCCACGCCATCGTCGGGCCTCCCTATCCATTCGAGATGGAGGGGGTGACCCTGCACAGGGTGAGCAACCACAACTACTTCAACGTGAAGAAGGATTTCATAAAACCGAACAAGCCGTTCGCGAGCCTCCTGCCGCTCAACTTCTACGAGTTCGTGGCGTCGAAATTCGGCATCTTCCCGGAGATCGAGACCTTCTCGGTCCGCGCGTTCCTTAAACTGAAGGAGCTTCTTAAAGAGCACCGCTTCGACATCATTCACGACAACCAGTGCCTGGGATACGGTTTCCTCCTCATCAACCATTTCGGAGTTCCCTTTGTCTCGACCCTGCACCACCCGCTGTCCATCGACCGCAGCACCTGGTTCGAGTATCCCTCGACCTTCGGCCTCAAGATGAAGCGCATTCTCTACTACCCGCTTCTCATGCAGGCCGTCGTGTCGAACAGACTCGACCGCATCATCACCGTGTCGCACGACTCCGCGCGCGAGATCAACAGGGCCTTCGGCGTGCCCATGGAGCGTCAGAGCGTAGTGTATAACGGTATGGACGCCGGCATATTCTATCCCGTAAAGGGTGTGAAAAAGCGCAAAAACA
>JAGODA010000084.1 GCA_017998475.1 Spirochaetota bacterium
CCTGAACTCGCCGGTGAACTTTTTCACGAACCAGCCGGTTATCAGCATAAACCTGGCGGTCTTCCTGTACACTTCAGGCTCGTTGCACTTGATCCACAGGTACTTGGAATTCTGACGCACATAGTCTATGGGTCCGGATATCACCGGAAGGCTGAATACGGCCCTGGCCGCAAGTGAAAGCGGCGGCGGATTTTCATTTTTTCGCTGGTCAAGCCAGACGATGGCGGGCCTGAGAGGTTTTCCGTCCCTGTCCACGGTGATGAAGGTCGTGCGCTGGGAGGTTATACCCACGGCCCCGATGGCTTCAGGGGAAATCTTAACTTTTTTCATCAGGGCCCGGGTGGCCCGGCAGAGCTTTGTCCAGTAGTCCGCCGGGTCCTGCTCGGCCCAGCCCGGGTGCAGGGAGAAATATGGCTCAATGGGCGCCTGCGCGGAGGCCACTTCATTTCCGTTGCGGTCGAAGAGTATCGCGCGGATGTTCTGTGTTCCCGAATCGATCGCTATCACGTATTTCTTATCAGCCATACAATACTCCTGTGAAGGCTCTAAGGCCGTCGGGCGAGTCGTTTCGAAAACGCACGCCCTGACGGGCTATGACGACTCTGCCATGCATTGCTGCACATGGAATTTTCAATCGACCTGCGAATCCGTCCCCAGGGGATGTCCCGGGTTCAATATATTGCCGGGGTCGAAATATTTTTTCAGGGCCCTTATGGCACCCAACTCCTCTTTCCCGAGAAACCGACCGATCCAGGGAGTCATAAGCCTGCCGACACCGTGGTGATGACTGCAGGAGCCGCCGGCGTTCACCATTGCCTCGATGAGGCCGGAACGGTAGGCCATGTAATCATCGACATTTCCCCTGACGCCGAAAATGAAATAGAGATTTGTGCCGGACTGATAGAAGTGTGACGCGTGGCTTATGCACATGGTACCCGGAACGGAGTTGGCGTATTCGTAGACCTTCCCGTGTATTTCATGAATATTGTCCCACCGCACCGGTGTTTCCACGGTGTCGAGGATGATATCGTAATCGGTTACCGCTTCCGCCATGTAAAATGTCTTGTAGCGGTCCTTGTACCATTCCTTCGCCGAATATCCCGTGGTGCTCATACCGCCGAAGCGCCGCGCGATTCTACCTATTTTTTTCCGCACCAGGGCCGTAAACTCCCTTTCCCCTTCCACGGTACCGAGGCACAGGCATCGTCTGCCCGGTTTGAAACCGCGCATTTTCAGGAAACTTTCAACCATCGAGGGAACGGGATAGAGCTCGAAGGCATGCTCGGTCTCTTTCGCGTCGGATATGCGAAGGACCGCCGGCAGCCCGAACTGACCCTGGGTTATCTCCCGCGTGGCGTTGACGGCCGACTCGAAGTCGGGAAAGATATAGCCGAAATATTTCCGGTTTTCGGGCATGTGGCGGAATATTTTGATGGTCAGCTCCACGCACACGCCGAAAACGCCTTCACTGCCTTTCATCATTTCAACTACCTTCGGACCCGTGGCGGTGCTGATGTAATCACTGGTATTGATGACTCCCGCGGGCGTAACGACCTCCATGGCGAGCACCAGGTCGGCAGCATCGCCGTAATAGGTCGATGCCTGGCCGCTGCCCAGGGCCATGGACCATCCCGCCACGCTGGAAATTTCAAAAGACTGCGGGAAATGGCCGCAGGTGAAGGCATGGGTGGTGCCGTACAGCGTGCGCGCGTTGTTCAGCGCGTTCTCCAGATCGGGGCCCATGCAGCCGGCCTGGACCCGGCAGGTATGATTCTTCTCGTTCACTTCCAGGACCCTTTTCATGTGGGTGTTCATCACCAGGGTCACGCCCCCTCTCTCGGGAAGGAAACCCTTGTTGCAGCTCGATCCTCCGCCATAGACATTGACGGCGACGCCTTTCGAGTCACAGAGGTGAATGATCTCTTTGACTTCTTCCTTGTCACGAGGATGGACCACTACACCGGCGGCTTCGTGGACGACTCCTCTTTTCAGGTTGAACATCTCCTCCTGGAGCTTGCCATGGCTGTACTTGACACGGCTGTAAGAATCACTCCGGACATTTTCCGAACCGGAAATCTTCACCAGGGCATCAACCACATCCCCGGGAACATCGACCTCCTCGTCGAGACGCACCGGCATATTACCGTCATTGCGTTTTCCTGAAAAGTAGGAGTCATCCACTCCAAGCTCACCTTTAAGAAGCTTGTAATATCTTTCGGAGGGGAGCTTGATTTCATCCATCGCGCCCTGTTTCGCGATAGATCTGTAGCTGCCCGGCAACGGCGGAGTGCTTGTCCACTCGGGTATAAATTTTTTTTCGGCCATAGTGTTCTCCTTATAGTTCTTTTCCGCGGTATCAGTTTTTCGGCAGCGCCAGTGTCTCAGAGACCGAGGCAATCTCACTGTCCATGCGCTTCCTGTCCCAGTTCAGCTCCCCGGCCGCGACAAGGGCCGCCTCTTCGATCACGTCATCGCCGGGATGCCCCAGGGTGCCCATGCCCGTTCGGCGCATGAGAACATCGGACAGAGTTCGAGCCATTTCATGCCGAATGGCGTACGCGACCTGGGCGAGGATCTCGCCGTCGGCGTTGACGCTTCGCGACAGCTCCGCGTTCTCCCCGGCTATTTTCAGCACCTCTCCGTATTCGGTACCGTAATGACGGGCAAGGTAATCCAGCGTGGGAGCGCCGAAATCCCTGTTGTCGTTTTTCACTCTCTCGAGAAAGGCCTCAATGTCTTTGATGGCGCACCCATGGAGATAGCGGTTTTTCGTGATTGAGCGAGTGACCTTTCGTCCCAGCTTGCGTTCCACACAATTGACGCACTGCTCCGCAAGATTGCGGCTCGTGGTGAATTTCCCGCCCTCCACGGTGACGAGCCCGTCGATGCCGTCCTTCCTGTTGTCATAGATTTCATATTTACGGGAAGAACTGTAGGTCTCCTCGGTCTGGTCTTCAACCAGTGGACGAAGGCCGCCGTAGGCGTGTTTCACGTCGGCATACTGCAGGCTGCCTTCGCCGAAGACGTCGTTGACATGGCCGATCAGTTCCATGATACCGGCCCTGGTGACGCGGTACCTGTCCGGGTCTCCGCTGTATGGTTTATCGGTCGTCCCGATCAGGATGTGGCCGCGCCAGGGCGAGAGAAAAAATCGCCCGGAGTGAGTCACGGCCCCCACGGTGTGCTTCCCCGATATGAGTTTTTTAGAGGTGATGATGTGTATGCCCTCCGACCTCCTGAGAGAAGCGGCAGTGCTCCCGGAACCGGCCATGCCCAGCACAAGGTCGGCCCAGGGGCCGGCGCAATTGATGGTAACGCTTCCTTTTACGGAAGATGTTTTATCACTCAGGAGGTCGCGCACCTTCACACCCTCGATTGCATGGGTGCCGTCAAAGAGAAAACCTTCCACCTTGCAGTAATTGGACACACGAGCGCCGTACGCCACGGCGGATTTAATGAACGCCAGGGTAAGCCTTTCGGGAAAGATGCTTTCGCAGTCGTAGTAAACCGACGCCCCGGTCAGCCCTTCCGGGGGCACGCCGGGCTCCAGAAGCAGCGCTTTTCCCTTTGAAATGGTACGGTGCGTCGAGAGGCGCTTGCTCCTGTCCCAGGTGAGGTTTTTATCATAGGAAAGAAGATCGTAGATCAGCATCCCGACCTTCACGATCCACTTTCTGTTCTTGAGGGGTGTTGTGCGATGCAGTATCATCACCGGCATGGGATAGACGAAGTTGGGCGCGATGTTTTCCATTACCCTTCGTTCCCGCAGGGACTCGCGTACCAGGCCAAACTCGCCGTTCGCCAGGTAGCGCAGCCCGCCGTGGATCATTTTCGATGTTGCCGCCGAGGTGGCCCAGGAGAAATCTCTTTTCTCGAACAGCGCGACGCTGAGACCGCGGGACGCGGCTTCGTATGCCACCGAAGCGCCCGTGATGCCGCCGCCGATAACGATAACATCGAATTTTCCATCCTTACAGGTTTCAATAAAGCGTTTCATGGTATTCCCGCACTCTCATGAATTATCAGCCGGATCATCCGGCCCTTTACGGGCGGCTTCAATTGGTGCACGCATACGTCGTATAGTGTGCATGAAAATTCAGGACCGTCGTTCACGATAATAATCATCACACGTTTTTATAATGCTCCTTGCCGGACATCCTTGCTCCGAAGCCACGCGGATTTCTGTCGGCGGCGCGTCGCCAGTCTTCCATGGCCGCCCTGAGCTTCTCCGCCACCTCCGGGTAGGCGTTTATAACGTTATAGTTTTCCCCGGGATCGTTCTCCAGGTCATAGAGAAGGGGCCACCTGTAGCCCAGCGTCTTGCGCCCCAGGCTGTTCGTAACGGGAGCGGCGTCCAGGGGCGTGGGCCATACGAACCGGTTGATTTTCGATATGTATTTCCAGCGGCCCATACGCAGTCCCACGATGAGATCATAGTGGTAATAGTAGATAGCCTCGTGGGGAGACTGTCGCTGCCTTCCAGTGAACACATCGTACGCGTTTTTACCGTCCACTACGCGGTCCCCGGGAAGGCCCACGCCCGCCAGATTGAAAAATGTCGGATAAAGGTCGATGTTCATGAGCGGCACGTTACTGGTACGGCCCGCGGGTATCCTGCCCGGCCACTTGGCGATAAAGGGGACCTTGAAACCGCCTTCGTAGCTCTGGCCCTTGCCTCCGCGGTATATCCCGGGACTTCCTTCGTACCAGGGGCCGTTGTCGCTGGTGAAGATGATCATCGTGTTGCGGTCCAGGCCCTTTCTTCCCAGGAGCGCCTCAATTTCCCCCACGCTCCAGTCGATCTCCTCCACCGCGTCGCCGAAGGCGCCGCCCTTTGATTTGTTCGCAAATCGCTCCGACGCGTACAGGGGCTGATGCGGGAAGGTGTGGGCCAGGTACAGGAAAAACGGGCGATTGCCGCTTTCGTCGATGAACTTCAACGCCTCCTCGGTGTACATACCCGTAAGCCTCGCCTGGTTGGTGCCGATATCGGCCTCAAGCATCCGCTCGTTCCGGTAGAGGGGGCAGGGAAACATGTCGTTGCTGTGGGGTACTCCGAAGTAGCTGTCGAATCCGTGACGCCGGGGATTGAACTCCGGCTGCCTGCTGTAGTCGCCGAGATGCCATTTGCCGATCATCCCGGTGCGGTACCCGGCACGCTTCAGACCCTCGGCAAGGGTGATTTCGTGGCGTGAGATGCCTCTCGCCGTGAAATCCTCGCGAACGTCCACAATGCCAAGCGACCTGAAGACGTTAGCGAGCTTTCTGACCAGTACCACGCCGCAGGACTCTCCCTCGGGATATACGTTGCCGATGATGCCCGTGCGGAATGGGTACCTCCCGGTCAGAAGACCAGCCCGGGAGGGGCCGCACACGGCGGCACAGGTGTTGAAATCGGTAAACCGCGTGCCGGCACGGGCGAGACCGTCGATATTCGGCGTGCGTATCACCCGGTTGCCGTAACAGCCCAGATCGCCGTACCCCAGGTCGTCACAGTAGATGATGATGAAGTTTGGTTTCGGAGCATTGGGATCCGTTAACTCGAGGGGGTGGTCAGCGGCGCTGTCCGGATACGTGCCGTACAGTTCCTCTATGGGATGTGTTCTCAGGAGACTGTAGGCGCCGGCTCCCAGCAGGGCTGCACCGCCGGCGAGGGCCCCGAACTTCAGTGACTTCTCGAGCATTTCACGTCGCGACAGGTCCTCTCCCATGGAGCCTCCGTTATCAAAGATTTTGCCGGGCATGCATCCGGCGAATGCAGGTCAGTCGGAATGAATTTTATCGGATCACCCTGATATATCGAATTAAGTAATAAATTCCAGGCGGGTGTCGTTCACAATTATAATCATGAACCGTTTTTACCTGTTTTTTAGCATTATTTTCCGGCGGCATGGGCCCGGACCGGCCGCCACCGGCCATAAAGCAACCAAAACACTTCCCCCCGCCGAAATACCATTGACTCGCAACGCCAGTTCCTGTACCAAATAGACATTTTCACGCTCTCCGCGCCGTTGCGGGATGCGTATTCATCGAACATACGGGTGTGATGTCGGGGATATATCATGACAACGACCCATATAATCATGGCGGTGATTATAATCTCGGGCGTGGTGCTGGGTGTGTTCACCGCCATCGAACACATTACGGGGCACTCGAAAAACCGGCGCAGCTATTTCAGGTTCGTACGCGGCCTGATAGTGAGCCTCCTCATGGGACAGCTGGCGGTGATCGGTTTCGGTCTGTACGAGCGCCATCCCTCGCTTTTGTTCCTTTTCTTTACGTTTCTCTATATCAGCGGCCCGCTCGATCATATCCGCTACCATGCGCTTGTGTATTCGGAGCGGAAGACACCCCTGACCCTTAAAATCCCCTTTCTGCCTCTCATCCCCCTGCTCGCCCTCGAGTTATTTCTGCTAACGCTTCATGTCGACCGGAAGCATGCCATATACAATGAGTTCTTCAGGGACCCCCTGGACCACCGGCTTGTTTACGTTCTCTTCGCATGCCTTGCGGTATACATCACCTACTCGGGGATTATCCTCTACAACGAGATCGTCTCATTGCGGCAGAGTGATAACAAGCGACCGCTGCTGTTTTCGATACTGATGTCAGGGATCGTGATTGTGTCCACGGGAGTTGCATGCCTCTTTTTTATTACCCTGGACAGGGAATTCATTCTCCTGGGCGCCTCCGGCATCAGTTTCCAATTTATAATCTATTTCCTGTTCAAAAATCGCTTTTCCGATTTCTTTAAACTCTTTGTCAGGGAGATGCGCCAGACCCGGTATAAGCGAACGATTATCAAGGGCATCGACCAGCGGGCCGTGAACGAGCGTCTCGCCGAACTCATGGAGCAGGAAAAGCTATACCGTGACATGGACCTTCGCATGAAGGATGTGGCGGAGCGCCTTCTTCTCACCCCCCATCAGTTTTCGCGGCTGGTCAATGAGAACATCAAGACGGATTTTCGAAATTACGTGAACACCTTCCGGGTGCGGGAGGCCATGCGGTTGCTCGTCGAGAGACCGGAGCGAAGCATCATCACGATCTGCTTCGAGGTGGGATTCAGCTCGAAAACATCCTTCAACGTAACGTTCAAAAAAATGACAGGCTTGTCGCCGAAGGAATACCGTGAAAAAAATTCGGTGTAAAGACAGCGGAATTTTGAATCTTTATTCCCGGTGAAAACCGACTGGCTGCTTGCGTGTTCCTGAAAAATCCGTTCAGGGCAGTGTAAATGGGACTCCGATGGCGCCATGATAACGATCGTCGTTGTGAAATGGCGATCTGAATCTCCTTTCTACAGCCGCACTCCTCATCACGACGCGAACAGGACGCCCGCGACCGCGGCGTCTGTGATCTCACCGACCTCTTTAAGCCAGCGGGTGCGTTCCTCGACATCGCTGTCGGCCACCATCATGAACATCCTGCGATAATACTTTTCGATGCCGCAGAAACCGAAAACGCACCGCCCCCAGATGTGCTCGAGCGGATCACCGAAATAATCGTTCTCCCGTTCCGCGGGCGTATTCGAGGTGTTGATCACTACGCCGCGTTTTCCGGCGAGCTTTCCGATCGGCAGGCCGCCGCCCGAATCTCCCGGAGGGAAGTCATAGGCATGCGGCGGGCGTATAACGCGGTCTATGTAACCCTTGAGTATGGCCGGCGGCTGTCCCCACCAATTAGGATGAATGAAGAACAACAGGTCCGATTCCACGAGCTCGCGCGCGCAGAGGTTGACGAGCGGGTCGCGCGATGAGTCCGAGCCAAGCTCCTCCGCGGTGAGCACCGGGTCGAAGCGCTCCGCGTACAGGTCGTGGCCGAACACCTCCACACCCCTTTCGCGGAACACGCGGCACACGGTTTCGAATATGGCGTGGTTGAAACTCCCCCGGTACGGGTGGGCCAGCAGTACGCTCGCTTTCATGTATGCTCCTTATTTCCGCGGACAGTCTACTGAAACAGTATTGAAAGCCGCAGGTGTCCCCACAGAATGTGCCAGAGAAAATAGTACATCAATCTGAACAGATACATCATGATGAATCCGTGCCGCCTGAAGAGCAGCAGGCCGATGATATTGATGACGAACACATGCACGCCCACATAGAGCGCGCCCCAGAGAGAATACGTGCCCGTCGCGCGAAAGCCATATGCCTGGAACACCGTCTCGATCAGCGCGACCGGTATCAGAACGTACAGCACTGTCTTTTCCGTAATTTTACGCATGACCGCATATTCGATAACGGCAAGCAGCAGAAAAAGAGGCAGGACATGGAAGACGACTTCTACGATGAATCCGATCACCGGATAAAACAGCAGCGACTGTGGAAAAGGTACGTTCATGTCGCGCGGAAAACGTATCAACGAATCCGCCGCCGCGATCGTAATCCCGAGGACCAGCGCGCAAGACGATATCTTTATGACATCGACTCCACTGGTTTTCCCTGCATTGCAAAACCATCCCCTGGTCGACAGAAATGCCAGCGCCGCGTATCCGGCGATCGCGACGATCGCGAAAGCGAGCGCCGGATCGAGCGATCCGAGAAATCGCCGGTATGGCATTTCGTCAGATATCACGGCGAAGACAGACAGCACGGCGACAAGAATCAAGAATGCCGTCGCCTGTCCCTTGAATCGCGCGGTAAACCGGTTCATCGTCCGCGTCCTTTTCCGGGTGAATGACTACAAACATCATACGATCGTTTCAGCATATATCGAGTGATTGCCGCCATATTCTCGATATTTTCGCCGCACCGTCTGACATCCGGAGCTCTCCCCATCAATATCCCTCACACCCTAACATGTCGAAGAAATCGTCGATCGCCGCAAGCACGCCCGTTATCCGTTCCATGTGCCCTTTGATCAGGCCCATTGAGAAACCGGTGACAAGATCCATGATGGCTATCACGCAACCGAAGGGTATCGCGAACGAGAGCCACAGGAAACAGGCCAGATACTTGAACGGGCAGAGGGCATTGGGCGGATCGTCGGCATCCGTCGTTTGGTCCGGACAGGCGACGCAATCCGCGGCAGTCTTTTCCTTCGCCTGGGCCGCGGATTGCGCGCTCTCCCGGGGCGAGACACCCGGGCCCGCCATGGAGGGCATCGCGACGATAAAGACCGCGAGCGCAAGTAATAGCGACACCAGGCGCGTGGATGCCTGCCGGATGGCGTGTTTCGCGCATGAATGCATCGGCATACAGGATAAAGCATTTACACGCGGCGGGCAAATAAAAAACGCGTGTTCATGCCGAAAGCCTTTTCAACGTGGCAGCGATCGCATCCTTGCCCGTTTTCCCCGCGGCGACTCTCATCATAAGGGAATATAATTCCCCGCGCGGATCCTCGATGGATATGCCGTTAAGCTCGAGAAACACAAGCCCCGCGACCAGCGCGACCCTCTTGTTTCCGTCGACAAATGGGTGGTTCTGGCATATATGGAAAACGTACGCCGCTGCCATTTCAAAAAGATCACCATGCAAAAAAACACCGTCGAACGTGGATTTCGGAAGGGCGATCGCCGAGCTCAACAATGTAATATCCCGAATGCCGGGGTTTCCTCCGTATAATTCAATTTGATTGCGATGAATCTCTATGAGCTCCGCGAGGGTGAGAAAATCAACGGCTCGACGCCTCATCTGGCCAGTTTCCCGAGGGTCGCATGGTGCTTTTTATTGATATCATCGAGGGCGCTTTTTATTCTGGTCAGCCGTTTGGTGTCCCTGACCGGCGAGATGATTATGCTCGAACCGTCGGTCGACAGCTCCAGACTCGTGTCGCCGTCGATTTTGAGCAACTCTAGAATCGGCTTGTCGATTATAAGGGCCGAGCTGTTGCCGTGCTGTACCAGTTTCTTGATCATGGCTCCCTCATTCCGTGTATACAATATATATACGTGACGTTTCCTTGTCAACAGAAAACAAGGAGCGCGCCGTTTCGAATAGAGGAAACGGCGCACCGGAAAGCTCATCGCGCCGACTCTCCCGCCCCCGCATCGAACCTTCCCGCCGCCGCGAGCGCGTTGAGCGCCAGCCCGAAGACGTTGATGCCGATGGCCAGCACGTAAGCCGTCATGGATGAGTATATGCCGAGTCCGTCGGGATAGTTGAGCAGGTGCTTTACGATGCCCCCGTAGCCGAAGACAACGATGGACAGGAGCATGAGCACGCGATAGATGCCGGTGTACCCCAGGTACCCCGGCACCAGGCAGAGCGCGTACAGCGTGAGCGACAGCCCGCCCGTCAGCGGGGCCGTCGCCGAAAAGGCCTGACCGCCCGAGGCGACGGACAGGTAACTCAGCACATTGTAGCCGACCCCCATGACGGCGTAGGCGAGCTGCAGCAGAAGCAGGGTTTTCAGTTTCATCGACGGCCTCCCGTTATGATTATATCGCTTCGCATCGTCACTTCGTTTTCGGCTCGAGCGTCATCACCCGCGCTATGTCCTTCGCTGTGAAGAAGCGCATGGGGACCTGCTTTCCGTCGGCCCAGATCCGCGCCAGGTCGTCGTAATGCGGGCTTTTATACGCTCCGGACTGCCCGGGCGGGCTGATGATGGTGGCCTTTTCCGGTTGTGCGAAATCGACCATCATGCGGATGACGCCACCGGAGTCCATCTTGAAGGGATTGGCCGTTTCCCAGAATCCCGAGTTGATGGTGTGGTGCTCGCCGTGTGTCGGGATGGGCTTCAGGTTGAAAAACGAGAGCTTCGATCCCAGCGGGTGCTCGAAGTACATTCGGTGCGCCCTGCCCCACTTCCATTTCTCCGGATTGCTCCCCAACAGGTCCTTGAGCTGCGCGATTGTCTCGCGCATGCTCTTCCGG